>DATBMP010000173.1:0-3263 GCA_036554845.1 Pyrinomonadaceae bacterium | reverse complement strand
CTTGGGGAAAACGAGATTCCCGCGATCGTTACGAAATGAGTGTGTCTTGCCGAACATGTCGGCAACGCTCAGAAGGATCTTAATGAGTTTTTCAAAATTAGGACTTGCACCTGCACAACTGCGGAGCTGCGAGTCTCTTGGGTATTCCCAACCAACCCCGATTCAGCAACAGGGAATCCCTGTAGTTCTAAGTGGCAGCGATCTGATCGGGTGCGCCGAAACCGGCACAGGTAAGACTGCCGCATTCTTGTTGCCGATAATTCAAAACTTGTCTGTGAAGAGAACCGAGGAAGGCGCCCGGACGAAATCTAAAGTGCGCGTGCTGATTCTTGCGCCCACACGAGAGCTTGCGACGCAGATCGAAAAGAACTACCGCGAACTGAATCCAAATAGGTCAACGCGCAGTGCGACAGTGATCGGGGGTACCAGCATGAGTCGACAGATCGATTCGCTACGCCGCGGTGCAACTGTTGTCATAGCAACACCGGGTCGATTGTTAGACCTGGTTGAAAGGCGTGCGGTAGATCTCTCGAACATTGAAGTATTGGTGCTGGACGAGGCCGATCGCATGCTCGATATGGGCTTTCTGCCGTCAATCCGTCGTGTTCTCTCAATGGTCCCGGCGAACCGTCAAACACTTCTGTTTTCAGCAACGATGTCGGCAGAGATTGAGAAGCTGGCCCGCTCAACTATGCGCCAGCCGAAGTTGATCGAAGTAAGCCAGCGAGGCAAGGCCGCGAGTCTGGTTGAGCAAACTGCCTATCCGGTTGCTCAGGAATCAAAGACAGCTCTTCTTCTCGATCTGCTCGAGCGAGAGAGATTCGAGCGAGTGCTGGTCTTCACGCGCACGCGACGAGGCGCAGAACGTCTGTCGCACATCTTGTTGGCAAGGAACCACAGCGTTAACCGGATCCATGCTGATCGCACGCAATCGCAACGGGAGTCGGCACTTCGCAGTTTCCGCGACGGCAAGACCCGCGTTCTTATCGCTACCGACATCGCTGCGCGCGGGCTTGATGTGGACTCGGTATCGCACGTGATTAATTACGATGTGCCATCGGCACCAGAGGATTACGTGCATCGCATCGGACGCACGGGCAGAGCTGGAAATCAGGGTCGGGCAATTACGATTGTCACGCCCGTAGACGAATTCTCGATGCGCGGAATCGAGCGGCTGACTGGCGAGCTGGTGAGAAGGATTGTTTTACCAGGCTTCGGAGGGACGACTTCGATGGACGACCGGAAGGGTTTAGGCACTAAAAAGCCCACGAAATCCGTTTTCACTCGATCGTTTCGGCCCAGACGCGCGTCACGATGAGGGAGTCTGAGCCCTACTGAGATATACTAGGGTTTACCGCTACTCCCGATTCAATCGAATTGCCAACTGTTTAACTTATTGACAAACAGATCAACCATAACGTCTAAGGAAAGGAATCCCATCGTGAAGAAGTCACAGACCGCCACCGAAACCACAGAGAAAACACCCTTTATCGTTGGGGACCGGGTGGAAAAGTTCTGCAAAACTTGTGGTGAAGAGCGTGGGCACGTCATCGCCTCTCTGACGAAGCTCGGTAAGATCTCACGTGTCAAGTGTCCAAAATGCGGGACCTCAAGTACTTTTAAGAGCACCGCGGCTACTGGGCAACAACGACAGCAAGCAGCTGGAACACCGTACGATCGCACCAGAATTTATCGCACAGGCCAGACCATCCTTCATCCAATCTTTGGGCCGGGAGAGGTTACAGCACTTATCGAACCCCAAAAGATTGATGTTCTGTTTTCAGATCGGATGAGGCGATTGATTCACGCCAATCGTCCGCAGTAGATAGGTTACCCAGGAGCGGGTGTTGAGAGCAGATAGACCGCGAATGACGCTAACCAATGCTCGCCCGCATAATCTCCACTTGTCACATGAGTGAGCGCGTCGCGAGCATGGACGTTTGAAGCTTCAATCAGAAACTTTTTTGCAGGATCGTCTTTCGGTAATACTGACGCGATACTGCGCATGCACCAGGCGCGACTTAAATTGAGCCCATCAAGGTGCACAATCTTCGGATCACTACGATCACTAACAATGGCGGGTTGAAGTAGAGACTTCGGCTCGCCTTTTGTTATTCCTGGCAAGAACCGCCGCAACCAGGAGCGATACTCGGCCGGTTGCAAGACGCGTCTCATCAAATCGGCTTCCATCAAGGCTGGAGAGAAGAAGTCTTCGCCTCCCGGCTCCCAAGCAGCAGGATAATTCTCGTCCTTGGCAAAGTAAGTTGTGCTGCGCTCGAGCAGCATCGTCTTCAATTTCTCGTGACCAACCGTCTTGGCATAGTCCATCGCAAATGACAATCCGAAAGCCGTGTTAGGGTGAACACCAGTTCGAATCGGGTAGTTTTGCTTGGGAAGAAAGTTCAGATATCGATTAACTATTGCATCAGTCAGTGGCTTGAGGTTCTCTGACCAGGCTTCACCATCCGCGTCCATCCACGCGTGGAGTTCCTCCGCAAGTTTAAGTAGCCAGGCCCACCCGTAAGTCCGTTCAAAAGATTGTCGATTAGGTTGATCGAGGTAAAGCACCTCTCCTTCAATGTTCTTGGCTGCGAGGTTTGCAGACAGGACAGTGCGAATGAGCTGAGCTTCCGGCAGGTTCGGGAACAGTCGCAACAAACGCACCAGCATCCAATGCCCATGAACGGATGAATGCCAGTCGTAGCAGCCATAAAAAGCGGGATGAAGTGTCTTCGGATTGAGCACATCACCCGCGTTGTTAATGACGTGCTCGGGCTTGTTCGGAAACTCCTTCTGAACGCACTTCAAGGCCAGCCGGGCCAGGCGTGACGCTTGCGCCTCATCGAGGAGAAGTTGCGAGTTGTTGGGAGTCCTCATTGACTGACCGGAAACCGCGCTCAGCGACACTAAAAGTAGCGTCGCTGCCAGAGCAAACCTCACAGTGTTCAATTTCGATCTCCTTCAATAGCGGTGGGACGGGCGGCCGATATGGATGTGCGGGCCTGTGGCTGTTCCGGGTATCGCGCCACGAAATGCCAGGAATGGTATGCCGTTCGCTCGCAAGTAGTGCATCAGAGTCTGTGCTTCAACTGTGTCTGGACTTAACGACACGTCCAAAGAGTTGCGATGGTCCAGTCGCCAACGATCATGGATGGGTCCCTGACCAAACACTGCAATCGGCAACGGCCTTTTAAAGGTGTCTTGAAAGAACCGCTGCACTTTCCAGGCATCGGACAGCAGCCACATGGCTGAACCGTTGTATC
>DATBMP010000359.1:0-9827 GCA_036554845.1 Pyrinomonadaceae bacterium | reverse complement strand
GCGCAACGCGACATGATTCTCGATCCTTTTGACAGGGAAGTACGCGCAGGCGCCCTGCGCAATGGCATTGACGAGCGGACGCTCGAAGCATGTGAACGATCGCCCGTCTACAGGTACGTGAAAGATTGGAAGCTGGCCCTGCCGCTTCACGCGGAATTTCGAACGCTGCCGATGCTCTTTTACGTGCCACCGCTACTGCCCGTGATGGCGAAGACGGATGAGGGAGTGTACGACTCGTCGAATGAAGAGTTGTTTAGTCCGATCGAAAAGGCACGTCTGCCGATGGAGTATCTGGCCCGTCTTTTCTCCGCCGGAAACGTTGAGCATGTCCGCCTCGCTTTGAAGAAGCAGTATGCGGTCCGCCTATTCAAACGGATGGAGACCGTTGGCGACATGAATCCCGAAGTGGTGAAGCAAGCGCTGGCGGAAGTCGGTTGTTCAGAGAGGGAAGCAGAGGACATCTACCGTCTGACTTCCTTACCGACGGTTGACGACCGCTACGTAATTCCGCCAATGCATCGTGAAGAAGCGATGCAGATGCTCAATGACGATGTGCTGGCAGACAAAGGCGAGGCGGGGTTTGGTTTTCGGCAACCACCCGCACGCGGTGCGTGAGGAAGTGAATTCGCAACTACGTTCTCTTTTTGGAGTGTTGAGGTGACCCCGATGAGTCAAATACACGAACACCTTGCCGACTTGCTTGAATATCCGCTCACGGGTTGGGAAGAGCATCTCACCGCCTGTCAGAAGCATGTGCGTCACAGCATGACTGAGTTGCAAGCATGCTTCGCGACTTTTGCTGACGAGGTAGAGCACCTTTCGATCGCTGAGCTGGAGGAGATCTACACGGGCACCTTCGATCTCAGTCCCGTGTGCGCGCTCGAGATCGGCTATCACCTCTTTGGCGAGAACTATAAGCGCGGAGTTTTTCTAGCGAATCTTCGTGAGACAGAGTCTCTCCTCGAGTTGGGCCAGGAGCATCAACTGCCGGATTACCTTCCGGTGGTATTGCGACTCTTGTCCAAACTCGAGGACAAGGAGCTGCGTGGGTCGTTGATTGTGGACTGCATAATCCCAGCACTGGAAAGGATGTTGAAAACGCTAAGTGGAAGCGACAACCCGTACCGGCATCTGATCACGGCAGCGACGCTGCTCTTGAACTCCGAGGCTCGCGTGCATCCAGTCACAGTTCAACGTGCACATTTGCCAATTCTTATGAATTCTGAAATCGGCACTAAAGCGAAGCCCGTTCTGTTTTGAGGCCACATCATGCTCGATAATTTCTTCTACATAATTTTTCCATACGCCGCTGTCGTGCTGGCCATCGTGGTAACTGTGCAGCGTTACTTCAAACGCGGCTTTACCTATTCGAGCCTTTCGTCACAGTTTCTCGAAAGCGACGAACTGTTTTACGGGTCGGTGCCCTGGCACATCGGGATCATGATGGTTCTGGCGGGCCATGTGGTTGGTTTTGCGATTCCGCGTCAAGTGCTCTGGTGGAACGGTGTTCCCGCCAGGCTTTACATCCTCGAGGCGACAGCCTTGATGTTTGGGCTGCTCGCTTTGGTGGGAATGGTAAATCTGATTGTGCGGCGAATAACCTCACCACGTATCCGCGCCGTCACTTCGCCGATGGATATCGTCGTGCTGCTGGTGTTGTTGGTCCAGGTGGCCCTGGGAATTTACATTGCGATCTTCTATCGCTGGGGATCGTCCTGGTACGCGACCTCCGCGGTGCCCTACCTTCGATCGCTGTTCACGCTGCAACCGGATCTGACAATGATCGTTCCGCTTCCTCTGGCAGTGAAGCTTCATATTCTTAACGCCTATGTGTTTCTCGTGATCCTGCCGTTCTCTCGTCTGGTCCATATGCTAGTGGTTCCGATTCATTACTTGTGGCGTCCGTACCAACTTGTGATCTGGAACGGCAACCGGCGCAAGTTACGTGGCCAGGCGCCACGGCCGAAAAGAAAGACAGTTGCAGTGGAAGTACCGGCGATCACTGAAGTGCCCGTGGTTGCAAGAACGTTGACCGCAAAATGATCGAGAGACCAGCGGGCGAGACACCCGCACTCCGAAATGAGTTTGCGCACGGCAAAAATTATCTCGTTACTGGTAACACTGATTGGTGTGGCTGTTGTCTGGCAGGGCTCAAACTTTCGCGGCCTGGGGAATCAGCAGGGTTACCAACCGGCGCAGCCGATCAACTTTTCACACAAGGTTCACTCCGGCGATAACCAGATTCAGTGCCTTTACTGTCACTCGGCCGCGGACAAGTCGAAAGTTGCCGGCATTCCCGCGGCGAGTACTTGCATGAATTGCCATAGGCAGGTTCTGAAGGACTCGCCTGAGATTCAAAAGATCACGACGGCACTTGCTCAGAATCAACCGATCAAGTGGTTCAAAGTAAACGATCTGCCAGACCACGTGGTCTTTGATCACAGTCGTCATGTCACCGCAGCGATTAGCTGTCAGACGTGCCACGGGCCCGTAGAAACCATGGAGCGAGTCCAGCAGTTCGATGCGCTTTCGATGGGTTGGTGTGTCGGCTGTCATCGAACGCATCGCGAAGTGACGTTGGATGAAACCGGTCGCCCGACAGTTACCAAGGAAGCTACTACGAAGAGACTGATGGCCTCGACTGATTGTTCAGTTTGCCATCATTGATAAAGCCAAGAGGTGGGCAGAAAAAGCTCACTACACTTTCGATGAGTCGTTCCGTAAACAAAATCTGGCAAGAACTTTTAGAACGGACAGCCGACGGCAAGCCGTTTGACCTGTCTGAGAAGAGTGCGATTGCCGGAATCTCGCGTCGCACATTTCTCGAAGTCTTGGGCTATTCAACGGCGGCTCTTGCGTTGAGCGGATGTCGTGCTCCTGAACAAGCAATCGTTCCGTATCTAAAACAGCCCGTCGAGTTCACTCCCGGCGTGGCCAGCTGGTTTGCTTCCGTCTGCGGTGGATGCAGTGCAGCATGTGGAACACTGGTAAAGGTGCGTGATGGACGGCCCATCAAGCTGGAAGGTAATCCCGATCATCCATTATCAAGTGGCGGTCTTTGTGCCCTGGCGCACGGCATGGTTTTTAGTCTTTACGATCCGGAACGCCTGCGCCAGCCGCTGATTGCGTCACGCGTTGCAACCTGGCAGGAGATCGACAACGAGATCACGCAGAAACTAGGCGCGGTCAAACAGTCTGGCGGGCGAATTCGTTTGCTGACAGGCCCTATCACAGGACCAACCTCCCTCGAAACATTTAAAAAGTTTCTGGCCCAGTTCGCCGACGCTAAGCACATTACTTACCAGCCTGTTTCAACCGATGCGATTCGGCAGGCGCACCAACGCTCGCACGGGGTCAACGCGATTCCTTCGTATCGTTTCGATAAGGCGCGTTTGGTTGTCAGCTTCGGCGCGGACTTTCTCGGAACGTGGATCTCGCCCGTTGTCTTCACGCGCGGATATGCCAAAGCGCGAAGTTTGCAGAACGATGAGCGCGAGATGTTGAGACACGTCCAATTCGAGTCTCACTTGTCGTTGACCGGAAGCAATGCCGACACGCGCGTAAAAGTCTCACTAAGAGAAGAAACAAGAGCGTTGCTTTATTTAGCGATGCTGGTCGCAGAGTCTGTCGCCTCAGACAATGCGTCCGGATTCTCAAGCCCCGACTTGGCCCAGTTGACGTACAAGACGAGAGCGGCACTGGAACTAGTCGCAAGTGAGTTAACGAACCATCCGGGCAGCGCGCTGGTGGTTAGCGGATCAAACGATCCGGACGTGCAGTATCTCGTGAACTTCATCAACCATGCAGTTGGAAGTTACGGCAACACGATCAATCTCACGGCAACCTCAGCTGACAACCAAAGCAGCGATCAAGAGATCATCGAACTGGTGCGCCAAATGAACGCCGGCGAGATCTCGGCGTTGATAATTTCCGGCGTCAATCCAGCCTATGACTACTTTGACAGACAGGCCTTCATTAACGGGATTCAAAAGGTCCCGTTGAAAATATCTTTGAACTCGACCATGGACGAAACAACGTCACTCGCAGACTGCGTTTGTCCACAAAGTCACTTCCTCGAAGCGTGGAACGATGTTGAACCAGTACGCGGGACCTTCAGTGTTAACCAGCCAACGATTGCTCCGCTGTTTCAGACACGCGCTTTTCAGGAAAGTCTGCTGCGTTGGAGTGGTGATGGTCGTAGCTTCTACGAAGTGATCAGACAATCCTGGCGTGAAAAGTTGTTTCCTCAACAGAAGCAGTACGCAACCTTTGATGAGTTTTGGGATCAGACTCTTCAGAAAGGTGTCACGGTTTCAGAGTCGGCGCAAAGCAATCCAGCGGTGTTCAAGTCGGATGGGCTTCAGGAGGTCACCAGCCGCCTGATCTCATCGTCACGCGAAACTTCCGATGACCTCGGATTGGTGCTTTATCAAAGTGTCGCTCTTCGCGACGGCCAGTTTGCAAACAGTCCCTGGCTGCAAGAGTTACCCGATCCAATCACAAAAATAACCTGGGACAATTACATCAGCGTCTCCCCACGCTATGCCGCTAGCAGCGGCCTGGAAGAAGGCCGCATCGTTCGCCTTTCAAAAGGCCCGGCCCAGATTGAACTACCTGTACATATTCAACCAGGTCAACATGACAACGTAGTTGCAATCGCAATCGGGTACGGACGCACAAAGGCGGGGAAGGCCGGCAACAATGTCGGCGGCAATGCTTATCCATTCGTTACGTACGATGGCACGTTTCGCTACCAAGCCTTTGGTATCAACCTTGAAAAGACTGCAAACAGAGTCGAGTTTGCGCAGAGCCAAAGCAAGGACTCGATGGAGGATCGACCGCTCGTTAAGGAGCTTACCCTGACGGAATACACGACAGGAGAGGGGGAGCACCATTCGGAACACGGCAGTTTGTGGTCGGCTCATGACTATCCCGAACACAAGTGGGGTCTCGCTGTTGACCTCAATGCGTGTGTTGGCTGTTCGGCGTGTGTTCTTAGCTGCCAGGCTGAGAACAATGTTCCGGTCGTCGGCAAAGATGAGGTGCGCCGGCGTCGGGAAATGCATTGGATCAGAATCGATCGCTACTTTGAAGGAGACCGCGAAGAACCAAAAGTTTTCTATCAACCGGTGATGTGTCAGCAGTGTGACAACGCGTCGTGCGAAAGCGTTTGCCCGGTGCTGGCCACGGTCCACAGCAGCGAAGGTCTGAACATGCAGGTCTACAACCGCTGCGTCGGCACGCGCTACTGCGAAAACAACTGCCCATACAAAGTGCGCCGATTCAACTGGTTTGAATACTCGCATTCCGACCCGATTGCTAACCTGGCACTCAATCCGGATGTAACTGTGCGCAGTCGTGGCGTAATGGAGAAGTGCACTTTCTGTGTACAACGCATAGAGGAAGTGAAGATCAAGGCGCGCAATGAAGGTCGAGCAATAAATGACCAGGAGATCCAGCCGGCTTGCCAACAGAGCTGTCCGGCAAACGCGATCATCTTTGGTGACTTGACTGATTTGAAAAGCCGCGTGGCCCAACTCAAAAAGAGCGGTCGCAACTACACGCTTCTGGATGAGCTGAACCTGCAGCCGGCATTGAGCTATTTGGCGAAGGTGCGCAACCGCGAGGAGGTGTCTTCGCTTGCGTAGCCTCTGCGCCTGTGCGTTCTCCGCTCTACTGCGGATGAATGTTTAGATAGGAACCGGCGGGCGAGACGCCCGCGCTCCGAACCATGGCTGTATCTCTGAGACAACCTGAGTCAAACGATGTCCGCTTATTAGAAGACGCAGTTACTTTCGAAGTCGCTCATCCCGTCCATTCGAAACTGCGCACTCCTCTGATCCTGGGTGACAAGTCGTACGCTGATGTAACTCAGGATATTTGCAAGTTACTCGAGCCAAAGCCGGGTCGTGGTTGGTGGATTAGTCTCGGTGTCTCGCTTGTAATGTTGGCGATTGGTGTCATAGCAACAGTCCACACAGTCAACACCGGCATTGGTACCTGGGGTTTGAACCGGACGGTAGGGTGGGGGTTTGACATAACGAACTTCGTCTTCTGGATCGGCATCGGTCATGCGGGCACGTTCATCTCCGCAATCCTTTTTCTGTTCAATCAAAAGTGGCGTACTTCGGTTAACCGTTCGGCCGAAGCGATGACGCTGATTGCAGTGATGTGTGCCGGGCTGTTTCCGATTATTCACATGGGCAGGCCATGGTTGTTCTATTGGGTCTTGCCGTATCCAAACACGCGCGGAACTCTGTGGGTGAATTTCCGTTCGCCGCTGCTGTGGGATTTCTTTGCCATCTCGACGTATTTCACAATCTCGGCCGTATTTTGGTACCTCGGTCTGGTGCCGGATCTTGCGACTGCACGCGATCGCACCAAATCAAAGTGGCGGCAGATCCTGTATCGCGTCATGAGCCTGGGCTGGAACGGATCGAACCGTACGTGGTCACGCTACGAAACTGTGTACACAGTGCTTGCAGCACTGGCCACCCCACTGGTCCTTTCAGTTCACAGCATCGTTAGTTTCGATTTTGCCACTTCGTTAATTCCAGGTTGGCACTCGACGATCTTCCCTCCTTACTTCGTTGCGGGCGCGGTCTTTTCTGGGTTTGCCATGGTGATGACCCTGATGATCCTCGTGCGCAAGCTGATGCATCTCGAAGATTACATAACGCGCCAGCACCTGGAGAACATGTGCAAGGTCGCCCTCCTGACCGGTTCAATTGTCGGACTGGCGTATGTCACGGAGATATTCATCGGCCTCTACAGCGGTAATCCCAACGAGATTTTTGTGATCATAAATCGTGGCCTTGGTCCATATGCGTGGGCCTACTGGATCATGTTTGGTTGTAACGCGCTCGTATCGCAACTCTTCTGGTTCCGCAGACTCCGGACTTCGATACCGGCGATCTTTGCGATTTCGATCTTGATCAATGTGGGCATGTGGTTTGAACGCTTCGTAATCATTGTGACTTCGCTGCACCGAGACTTCTTGCCGTCCAGTTGGGCCATGTACGTGCCATCGATTACTGAAGTGGGATTGTTGGTAGGCAGCTTCGGCCTGTTCTTCACAGCGTTCCTGATCTTTCTGCGACTCTTCCCGGTGATCTCGATCAATGAGGTGAAGGGGGTACTGAAGTATGCCAAACATTGAGAGTGCAAAAAGATTCACTGCCGCCTTCTTTGAACGGGAAGAGGATCTGATTGCCGGCGCAGCTGAAGCACGCTTGGCGGGATTCGAAGTGTACGATGTCTACACACCATTCCCGGTTCATGGTATGGACCGGGCGGTTGCTTTGCCGCCGTCGAGATTGACGTGGATCGCGTTTCTTGCAGGGGCGTTGGGTCTCGTTTTCGGCTTGACGCTACAGGTTTGGACCTCGGCGTACGACTGGCCGCTGAACGTTGGTGGTAAGCCGTTCAATTCGTTTCCGTTATTCATCCCCGTGACGTTCGAATTGACGGTCCTGTTCTCGGGTCTCATCGCCATCGGCGTCTTGTTCGCAAGGAATCGCATGTGGCTCTTCAGTAAGCGCAAAGTCTTTGAGCGTGTTACTGACGATCGATTTGTGCTGGTGCTGAGACAGTCAGACGCTTCGTTCGACTTTCATAAGGCAGTGCGTCTGTTTTCCCGTCATAACGCGATCAAGGTGATTGAAGGGGACCAGTTTGTATGAGACGTTCACTCACATGGTCGGCCGTAATATTGCTCCCGGTGATTGTGATCGGTGGAGTGTGGATGTTGAGTCGTGATCTCAATGTTCGGAATCACGAATGGCCCACGCAGATGCAGTACGCGCCCGCCTATCGTTCACAAACAGCCAATCCAGTGTTGCCGTATCAGATGACCGGACAACCCGCTGTAGCCGGAACAATTCCACGAGGATTCCAACCGTTTCACTACGGACCTGATCAGGCGGAAGCAGATCGCGCTGGACGTGAATTAAAGAATCCTTTCCAACAAACTTCCGAAAACCTGGCCCGCGGTCAATACGTCTTCGTAAATCACTGCGCTGTTTGCCACGGCCCTTCAGGTGCCGGAGATGGTCCGATTATTCCGAAGTATCCGAATCCGCCTTCTTACCAAACGGAAAAATCGATGAGCACTCCTGATGGCACGATGTTTCATGTGATTTCGCTGGGCCGCAACAACATGCCTCCTCATGCAGCGCAGGTATCAGCTGACGACCGGTGGAAGGCGATTCTCTACATTCGCAAGTTGCAGGGGAAATAAAATCTCCCTGAGAGATACGATCATGAACTCCAAAGACTTCATCAGCCGCGGTGAACAAAAATTACTTTTCGTCATGCTCGGCATTGGGGTGATTGGGTTCGTCGCCGGCATTCTCACCGACGATGCTCGGCTATGGCCCAGCTTCCTGTTGAATGCTTTCTTGTTTCTGACACTGGCCCTGGGCGCACAGGTTTTCATCAGCATAAATCACGTGGCAAATGCTGGTTGGGGCACTGCGATCCGCCGTGTGCCAGAGGCAATGATGAGTTACTTGCCGATTGGCGCGATCGCCATGCTCGCGCTCTTCTTTGGCCGTCACACTTTGTATGAAGGACTGCGGACGACCTTCGAATATGGCAATAAGCCGATGGTGTTCAAGAACGCCTGGCTCACCACGCCATTCTTCTTCGGGCGGATGGTGGTCTTTCTTGGACTTTGGGTGCTGTTCGCGTGGTTGATGAAACGAGAATCTCAGCGACAGGATCTGGATGGCGACCTGGTCCATACCAGGAAGAGCAAGAAGTATGCTTCCATCTTTCTCGCAGTCTTCGCTTTTACATTTACCTTCGCCAGCTTCGATTGGTTGATGTCAATCGAGCCTCTGTTCTTCAGCACGATTTACGCTTTCTACATTATTTCCGGACTATTGCTGAGCGGCTTTGCCGCCATCACTGTGCTGGTGATCCTGTTGCGACGTCGTGGCTATCTGCCTGAAGTCAATGAGAACCACCTGCACAATCTGGGGAAACTCGTATTCGGTTTCTCCACGTTCTGGGCCTACATCTGGCTCTGCCAGTACCTGCTAATCTATTACGCGAATCTTCCTGAAGAGACGATCTACTACATTCGTCGAATGCAGACTCCGGGATGGGAAGCGCTGTTCTACGCGAACATCTTTTTGAACTGGCTTGTCCCATTTGTGATGTTGTTATCGCGGGGCGCCAAGCGCAGTGACGGCTGGCTGTTAACTGTTTGTCTTATTGTATTGGTGGGTCACTGGGTCGATTTCTACGTCATGATCTTTCCGGCGTTCGAACATACGGCGATGGTTAGCTTGTTCGATGGGGCCCTCCTAATCGGGTTCGCGTCACTCTTTCTGCAATCGTTCGTCAATGGTCTCAGAAAGAGTGCTCTGGTTCCTCAGAACGATCCCTATCTCGCTGAGAGTATGTGGCAGGAGCCTCGAGACGCGCCTGACCAACTGGCCTGGACCAGCGACATGAAACGCGCCTTGGCGCTTTCTACAATTGGTTTTGCAATCACGTTTGCTGTCTGGGGAATGATCGCTGCGCTCGCACCGAAGTTTGTCGAGTTATACAACCTGTCGTTTCTTCAGAAGTCTGTGCTGATTGCCATCCCGGTTCTACTTGGATCAGTTGGTAGGTTGCCGATGGGCATCCTCGCAGATAAATACGGTGGCCGCATCGTATTTGGAATCTTGCTGGTCTTTTGTCTGATTCCTGCTATCGGCGCCAGCCTCACCAATTCGTTCGTATCGCTCGTGGCCTGGGGCTTCCTGGTCGGTTGTGCGGGAACCAGTTTCTCGATCGGCGTCGCCTTCACTTCGAAATGGTTTCGTGCGGAGCAA
>DATBMP010000065.1:0-3851 GCA_036554845.1 Pyrinomonadaceae bacterium | reverse complement strand
ACTTCCTCCGCAGGATCGGGATTGAAGTAGTAGCAACAACTCTACGGGAAGAAACGTTTCTTCCCGGCATTCTGGTCCAACACGGACGTCTGTTTGTTGATGAAACAAAGTTGACGTACCCCGGCGACCTTTTACACGAAGCCGGTCATCTCGCCGTTGCACCAAGTCACCTTCGCCACCAGTTAAGCGGCGAAATCGTGATTCCCGGAGCAGACATGAACATGGTGGAGGTTCAAGCAACCGCCTGGGCCTATGCGGCGCTAAAGCATCTCGAACTTGAGCCGGAAATTCTTTTTCACGAGGCTGGCTATCGTGGCAAGTCAGCCGGGCTGATTCGCACCTACGGCTTTGGTGTCTATCCCGGCGCCAACCTGCTGGAAGATTTGGGAATGACACTCACAAAGAGGCGCGCAAGCGAATCGAACCTACCGGCATATCCACACATGTTGAGATGGTTAAGAGAATGAAGAATTGATTTGCCAGAGCCGGCGATTGCACCAACTGTCCCAGCACCTTTGGAGAAGCCCGATCGGTCAAAAGGTGAATATCATTGGCAATAATTCCGTTCTGCCTGCCACCGCACGCTGAAGGGACCCGAACATTTCGCGTTGTAACGATTCAAAGCACCCTCACTTTTACGCGTTAGTGAATAGATGAAGATGGTTTTTTCCGTCGTGTAGAACGATGAAGGAGATGGAAGATGAAGAGTTTTGTTGTAGCCCTGGCCTCGCTGTTGCTCTTAATCGCGCCCGAAATCACGGTGGCGCAACATGCACACGCCACCAAAGAGGTTGCGCCGGCTGCAACACTCGCAACCGGCATGGGTAATGTTCAGCACCCGGTGTCAACCAGCAACGCTGAAGCGCAAACTTTTTTCAATCAAGGTCTGGCTTTTCTTTACGGCTTCAATCACGAGGAGGCGGTTCGTTCATTCAAGCGCGCCGCTGAACTCGATCCACAGATGGCTATGGCCTACTGGGGTATCGCGCTCGCACTCGGATCGAACTACAACCTGCAGGCCGACTCTCCACAACTAAAGGAAGCCTACGCTAACGTGCAGAAGGCTGTTCAATTCGGCGAAAAGATTTCAGCTCACGAACGCGCCTACATCGAAGCGCTGTCGGAGAGATATTCGAGCGACGTCAATGTCGATCGACAAAGTTTGGCCGTCGCTTACAAAAATGCGATGGGTGAAGTTGTCAGGCGCTTTCCCGACGATCTTGATGCCGCGACCCTTTACGCCGAGAGCATGATGAACCTGCGACCGTGGAAGCTTTGGTCGCTGGATGGCAAACCCGCGGAAGGCACCGAGGAGATCGTTGCAGTGCTGGAAGGAGTACTCCGCCGCGATCCAAATCACATCGGCGCCAACCACTACTACATTCACGCCGTTGAGGCATCGCGAACTCCCGAGCGAGCGTTGCCGAGTGCTGGCCGACTCGGAAAGCTCGCGCCTAAAGCGGGCCATCTCGTTCACATGCCTTCGCACGTCTACATTCGTACCGGTGATTATCAGGACGCTGCGCAATCGAATGTAGACGCCATCGTTGCCGATCGCGAGTACATCCAGAAGACGGGTGCGAAGGGCGTCTACACGATGATGTACTACAACCACAACATCCACTTTCTTGCGGCCGCCCACGCAGCGCAAGGTCGCTACGCGGATGGGATCAAAGCTGCGCGCGAGTTGGAAACAAATGTGAACCCACATCTCCAGGCTATGCCGATGCTCGAGATGTTCATGCCCTACTCGATCGTCACGCAAGTCCGGTTTGGTAAATGGGATGAGATGTTAAAGACGCCCAAGCCGGGTAGCGAACTAAAGATCACGACTGCGTACTGGCATTTCGGCCGTGGCCGAGCCTTTGCTGCGACAAGACAGATTGAAAAGGCCGAAGCGGAGCTGAAGTTGATGCGAGATGTCATCAAGACCATTCCTGCCGATGCGGGACTCGGGAATAGTTCGGCACATAACGTGTTGCGAACAGGTGAAGCTTTGTTAGCGGGCGTGATCGCGCAAGCACGTAATGAAAAAGAGAAGGCGTCCGAACTGTTGAAGATAGCAGTCGCCGCCGAGGACGAAGTTAGTTACAACGAACCTGCTGATTGGGATCTCCCCACACGTGAGGTGCTTGGCGGTGTTCTGCTCATGAACGGCGACTATGCCGGGGCAGAAGCCGTGTTTCGAGCCGAGATCGCCAAGCACCCACGCAACGGACGCGCGCTGTATGGCTTGTACGAGAGCCTCTTGCTCCAGCAGAAAACCAGTTCGGCCCAAATGGTAAAGAATGAATTCGACAAAGCCTGGGCCAGTGCAGACACGAAACTGTCCGTCGAGGGTTTAGTTGGTATGAGTGTTTCAAACAAAACGGTTTCGCATGAACGTTCGCCTTCTTTGCGATTCTCAGATGTGTGGCTGAAGACAGGAGTTCGCTTGCGTTACGCCGAGCAAGGAAGTTCGTCAGGTCATCCGATCATCATGCTCCACGGTTACACCGATTCATGGTTCTCTTTTAGTCGCGTGTTGCCACTGATCGACAGCAAGTATCGAGTTTTTGTGCTGGATCAACGTGGTCATGGTGATTCAGAGCGACCTGCCGTTGGTTATGCGATGACACAGTTTGCTGCAGATGTGCTTGCGTTCATGGATGCACTTGGTCTGAAGCAAGCGACGATCGTAGGACACTCGATGGGAAGTTTTGTCGCGCAGCGAGTTGCGGCGACGGCCCCGGAACGTGTTACTCAACTGGTTCTGGTCGGGTCAGGAACGACACCGCGGAACGGAAGTGTGCTTGAACTGGAACGAGGTGTTAACTCATTAACCGATCCAGTTTCGAAGGAGTTCGTGCGTGAGTTTCAGGAGAGCACCGTATCGCGGTCCGTGCCCGCAACGTTCATGGACCAGGTGGTGACTGAAAGTTTGAAGGTGCCGGCGCGTGTGTGGCGTGAAGTGATCGATGGGATGCTGGCGAAAGACACCATTGTGGACCTGAGCAAGATTAAGGTGCCAACGCTGATTGTTTGGGGCGAGCACGAGACGATCTTCACGAGAGTTGAGCAAGATTTGTTGGTCGCGGGGATCGACACAGCGCAGTTAAAGATCTACGAAAAGACCGGCCACTCGCCGCACTGGGAGCAACCGGATCAATTCGCGAAAGATTTAGAGAGTTTTCTGGGACAACCGCTAGCGTCGCGAAGATGAGTTTCGCAGGTTGTGCAGATTACACAGATCAATGTGGGCAGTTATTGCGGCACAGAGCGGGTTCGGGGGTGATTGGTGGTGGGCACTCTCGGCAACTGCTCCTGCCCATTTGAAATCTGTGTAATCTGCACAGCCTGCGAAAGCACCGTTAGCTGCCCGCCCCCTTTGCACAAGTCTTTTTGTTGAGGCTCTGCCGCACCTTTACTGTGAACCTGCGGCTTACCGTTAACCCAACTTCGAATCAAAAATACAGAGCCGGAGACGATCAATGATCGCCCCCGGACTCGTACAGCGTGCGTCCGGCCGCTACTTCGTCCGCACACTAGCCTCAATGGTCAAAAATTCGCATGACCGGTAAGGGCCTCCTTCCGATCAAGCAGTTCGGCATTCAACCCAGGACGGAGTGCTACTTGAAACCAGTGTCGCTCGCCGTTCAACCAAGACCGCTACTTCAAAATCTCTAGCTCACTGAAACCCCAGTCAGTGTCAGTGGAAGCGGCACGGTCGCTGTTTCCCAGCCATGGCAGCCGGGAAACACCGTGTTCTGGACACCGTGGGAAGCGCCATTTCCTGGAAGTGAATCCAGGTTGCTCCACGGCCACGGAAGCAGCCGCGCGCGCATCTCCATTGCCAGCAGCGCAGCCGAGTG
>DATBMP010000036.1:0-4310 GCA_036554845.1 Pyrinomonadaceae bacterium | reverse complement strand
GATGGTGGTCCGTTTTACTTCACGTCAAACAACTTCAGTTTTGCGGATGCGATGACCTGGGTGCGCGGCAACCACTCGTTGAAGTTCGGTGGTGACATGAGAGTGCGCCAGAACAGTAACTTCGACGCAGGACGAGCAGGTGCCATCAAAGGTCAATATCAGTATGGGACAGGTGTCGGGGGATTCTTGGCGGGGAACTTTAGTGGAGTGCCGATCGGTCCGCAGGACTCAGGCTCGGGTGCGGCAAACTTCCTCTTAGGTTACAACCCGGCATTCACCAGTCGTGGTTCGCCAGGGACGCCACCCTTCCTTTCAAACAAAGAGCTTTCCTTCTTTGGTCAGGACGATTGGAAGGTGAATGAAACACTCACGCTGAACGTTGGACTGCGTTGGGATCTCTTCACACAACCAACGGAACGATTCGATAGTCAATCAAACTACAATCCAGCCAACGACACACTGACACGAGCAGGGGAAAGTGCTCCGGGTGGTCGGGATCTGGTTAACAGCGACTGGAATAACTTTGGACCATCAGTGGGATTTGCGTGGTCCGGTTTCAAGTCTGACAAGACGGTGGTCCTGCGCGGTGGGTACGCGATCAAGTACGCCGTTGATACGCCAGGAATTCCTGGCATCCTTCAATCCAACCCGCCCAGTGGCTCGGGCTATTCTTGTAGCCGTTCCCAGTACGGCACAGCTGCCTGTCCACAACTCCCAGCGTTCTTCAATCTCGACACGGGAATAGTTTTCCCCACCGTCACTGATCGGCCCGCCCCGGGCGCTACCTTCGCAGCTCCGGCGGGCGCGAATCTTGTGCGAGTTGATCCAGACATCAACAATGAAATGTTCCACCAGTTCAACCTTACGGCTCAGTGGGAGTTTAGTTCCGGTTGGCTGGCGGAAGCCGGTTACGTTGGTAGCCGCGGCCGCAATCTCCTGGTTGTCAGAAATATCGGCAACTCGAGCAATGGATTCCCCGGACTGCGTCTAGTTACCACTCATGGCACAGTCCAGGAAGTCCTCTATACAGGCAAGTCCTGGTACGACTCGTTGCAAACGAAATTGGAGCGACGGTTTACCAGAGGACTCTCGATCATCTCGACCTATGTGTGGTCCCATGCGATCGATAACTCGCCCGGCAACTTCTGCACTGGCGGAACAGGGCCGACTACCTGTGGGTTCTCAAACCCGCTGCGTCCTGAGCTCGATAAAGGAAACGCAGATTTTGATCTGCGACATCGATTCAACTTTGCCAGCGTTTGGGAGTTGCCATTCGGAAGAGGGAAGCGTTGGGCCAGCAATATCTCTCGCGGTGCTGATCTGATCATCGGCGGATGGCAGCTCAACACCGACTTGACGATTCAAAGTGGCCCAGTCTTCTCAGTTTTGGCAGATGGCCGTCGCGTTGATGTGATCTCCAGTACTGCTGGCTGCACGACGGGAACTGCCAAGACTTTCCAGGGTGTGGTTCTATGTCCGGCAAGCACGCCGGTTTTTGCCAACGATCCGGGTGGTCCAAGGTTTGGGACCCTCGGTCGGAACGTCTTTCGTGGCGACCGGCAGGAGTACGTTAATGCTTCGCTGTTCAAGAACGTGCGCGCCAGCGAGAGCTTCAATATTCAGTTGCGGGCTCAGTTCTATAACTTGTTCAATCACGTCAATGGTTTCCGACCAACAAACGACTTGAACAGTAGCTCATTCGGGATCGACACTTCCGAACAGCGAAGACGTCAATTGGAGTTTGGGCTGAGACTGATCTTTTAACTGCGAAGTTTTTTCACGAGAGACAATGTGGCGGGCCTCCCTAAACGGATTCCCGCCACTTTGAATTTCCATGGCTTGTTTGTTGTACGTCTCATTCACACTGAGCGTCAGCCCGGTGTTGAATTGAACAATCAGGTAACGGCACCTCTTGCGGTTTGCTAAAAAAAGCAGGTAGGTTGAAGGGACAATAACCATCCCTCCGCTGACCTATTCTTCTAATGCTAAAGCTAGTTCAATAGACACTTGTCTCAGATGATCTGGATGTTCCGAACGCAATCAAAATCAGCCATGTTGGTTCCAGTTTTGCTCTGTTCGCTGGCGTTCGGTTTACTGGTTCAACGAATTGCCGCTCAGAGTAAAGAAATCACCACCAACCCGGTGGCCGAACTGGTTGCGCGCCTGCGATCTGCTGATGCAGACGAAGCCGCAAAGACTGAAGCGCTTGCACTGGGCCAGGTGCTCGTTCGTGAGAAACGGTTTGCTGAAGCTGAACAAGTATTTCGCGCTGTGCTCGAAAAGAGTCCGCGTGATCTAACCGCGCTCTATGGCACTGCCTTGAGTGTCTTCAATCAGGGACGTGCCCGCGAGGCGGAACCCATCGCGCGTGCTGCGGTTGACGTTGCTTTTCCGGCTAACTCAATCGCGAAACAACTTTCTCGAGAAGAGAGTTTTCGTGCGGCGGACGCAATGGTGCTGTTAGCCATCGTCCTGGCAGTCACAGGTAATGAACTGGAATCACGAAAGATCGCGGAACAAGCGGCAATGATCGCGCACGATCACTTCGACGCGCAGTTCACCTTTGGCCGCGCGTTGTATGGTTCGAGTGACACCACGAACGCTATCTCCGCTTTTCGCAAAGCAGTAGCCTTGCGACCCGACGATCGCCGCGCGCTCTTTTTTCTCGGAACTGCGCTCGAGCGTGCTGGGGACATTCCTGGCGCAATGACCACGTATAGACGGCTAATCGCCGAACATCCACGTGCGGCCGAAGGACACCTGGGTCTTGGCATCCTTCTGGTTCGTGGAACTGGGAATCAAGTCAATGAAGGGATCCGGGAACTGGAACAAGCGGTGGCACTTGATCCCGATCAATATGAAGCGCGCGTTAGCCTGGGCCGGGCCCTGGTCGCCAGGGGACGCGCCCTGGAATCGGTTGCGCACCTTGTTCGTGCCTCCGAACTCGCTCCGGATAATCCGGAACCGCATTTCCAGTTGGCACAAGCCTATCGGCGACTTGGCAAATACGACCTGGCGAAAAAAGAGAGCGAGCGTGTAAAGCAGATCCACCAGAACAGACGCAATCCAAGTGTGAAGAACGAAGTAAGAACACCTCAACAATAGTTTTGAGTACGCAAGTCAACATCTTTTCAGCAATGAAACAGAGCGCCCTTTGGTTAGGCCTGCTGTGTCTTGCTGCGACTGCACAGGGATCAGTCGAGGAGTTCAAGCACACAGGAAACTGCTACGCGCAGGAAAGAACCGTGCGCAAGACAACAGCTGACGGCGATGTCGAACGCCAACGCCAGATTTCGTCATTACTTGAAAGTGGAAAACTGGACCAGGCAGAAGCTGTCGCGAGGGCCGGTGTTCGTGAGAAACCAAATAGCGCAGCCGCGAGAGGGTTGTTAGGAGTAGTTTTCGATCAGATGGGCCGGTCAGCTGATGCTGAACGTGAGTTTCGTGAAGCGCTGCGAATCGATCCTCGTTCAGTTTCTGTACTGACAAACCTCGGTGTACTGCTTGCCAAAACCAATCGCCGTGATGAGGCAACCATCGTTCTCAACAAAGCTCTTTCGATTTCTCCGGGCCACACTCAAGCCAGCTATAACCTCGGCATGATCTACTTCGATCGCAAAGACTACACTCGTGCGATTGCACTGCTTGAGCGTGTCAACTCTTCAATTTCAAAAAAAGACTTTGGTCTGCTGGTCCGACTTGCTGACGCGTACGCTCATGCGGGGCGGCAAAAAGAAGCGAGTCATCTGACGAAAGAGATTGAAGGCCTCGCGGGCGACAACCCGAGCGTGCTGTTTACGCTCGCGACGGGTCTCGCCGATGCGGGAGATTACGAGAGCGCGGTGCGATTGTTTAGACGCACGAACATCCTCAGACCCGACACTTACGAAGTGCTCTATAACCTTGGGCTGGCTCTTTTTAATCACGGGAGTTTTGACGACGCGCGTGGAGTACTTCAGCAAGCAGCAACACTTCGACCAAACGATGCTGAGGTGTTCTATCGACTCGGTTTGATTGCCTCTGCGCGTGATGAAAGCGAGAACGCTATCGGGTTGTGGCAGCGTGCGCTTACCCTGCGCCCAACTTCTGCCGAACCGTCGTTCATGATCGCCGAGGAGCTCTTCAAGCATATGCGTTTTGATCGCGCGCTCCCTTTCTACGAGCGGGCCATCGAGAACGATCCTCAGAAACCTCTTTATCAAATCCGACTTGGCGTTACCCACTTTCGTCTGCGGCGATACACCAGGGCCCGAGAGATTTTTGAGCGCGCGAACACGCGATTTCCCAACAACGACGTTCTATTGTACCTG
>DATBMP010000002.1:0-5235 GCA_036554845.1 Pyrinomonadaceae bacterium | reverse complement strand
ACGCTAAATAACAACTACGTGCTGCAGGACAAGGTGACCGGCGCGCAAAGTGGGGCCGTGTCGATGGATACGTTCTGGAGTGGCATCGGGGCCTCTGGACCGTTCGACCCTCGTGTTGAATACGATCCTTACAACGATCGCTGGATCGTCAGTGCCGTTTCGAATGCGCAAAGCGCGAATTCCTCCGTCCTGGTTGGTGTTTCGCAAACGGGAAATCCGGGTGGAACGTATTTCACATTTCGTATCGACTACGATTCGACAGATACAAATTGGGCCGATTTTCCTGTGATGGGCTTCAATAAGAACTGGGTCGCGATAGGCATCAATAGCGTCCCTCAACCAGGGCCAGGAATCCCGAATAAGACTTTTGTTTTTGATTATGCACAACTGAGGGCAGGCATTCTCACCGCTACAGCATTTAGCGGAACTGAGGTTTGCGCCACTCCGGTTATTACCTACTCGAGTACCGAGAACGTTCTCTATGTGATTGCACACCTAAGTAGTGCTGGAGCTACCTACAGAGTCAGCACTATAACCGGCACGCCAGCTGCTCCCTCATACACGTTGGGAATGGTGCGAGTTCGAACGGGCGGAGGTTGGACTCAGCCGGGTAACCAAATCCTTCCGCAAGCGGCACCTCTTTCAGGTGCAAGCACCTGCGGCGCAACACCGTGTCCGTTAGAGTCACAGGACTCATTTGTTCGCGCAAATGCTGTCTTTCGAAATAATCACATCTACTATGCGCAAACCATTGGGCTGCCCGCAGGCGGCCTGGCACATACGTCGGTGCAATGGACCAAACTCGCGACTACGGGAGTTGCCGGCACCAGCGGTGTCTTTGTCGATGGCGGGAGGGTTGACGATCCCACTGCAACAGCAACCAATGGCGGAAAGTGGTATGCCTATCCTTCAATCGCCGTAAATAAGTTTGACGAGATCTTAGTTGGCTTCAGTCAGTTCGCCTCAAATCAACATGTCGCCAGCGGCTACGTTTTTCGTTCGCGAGTTGTGCCGCTAACCATGGGTGACGTCTTCATCTTTAAAGCCGGTGAGGATTACTACAATAAGACCTTTGGTTCAGGACGAAATCGTTGGGGCGACTACAGTGCCAGTCAAGTCGATCCTGTAGATGACGCGGCAATGTGGACGTTACAGCAATACGCCATGTTGCGAACTGGAACTAACGATGGGACGACCGGCGCGAATTCGAGTCGTTGGAGTACCTGGTGGGCCAAGATTGCTCTGGCACCAACCGCAGCACCCGCGACAATCAGCGGCGTGATTACACTGCTCGATGGTTCGCCAGCTCCCGGCGTCGTCGTACGCCTAAGTGGTCAGGGTGCCCGCACGACAATCACGAATAGCAACGGTCATTACCGATTCGACGCGGTGGATACCGATAACTTTTATACCGTCACACCTTCGCTCGCCAATCATCGCTTTAGTCCAGCCGACCGTTCATTCTCACTGGTCGGGAACAGAACTGATGCCGTCTTTACCGCAGCGGCTGACGCGGTTCCCACCGCTAATGCGATTGACACAAACGAATACTTCATTCGGCAACAGTACCTCGACTTCCTTGGTCGCGAACCGGACCAAGCCGGATTTGACTACTGGACTGGTCAACTCAATTCCTGTGGTGCGGATGCTGCGTGCCTGCGAACGCGAAGGCTAGACGTGGCTGCGGCATTCTTTACCGAGAACGAGTTTCAACGCACCGGCTCCTTTATCTATCGCGCTTACAAAGGACTGCTGGGCAGACAACTTTCATTCGCTGAATTTTCTGCCGACCGTCTGATGGTTGTCGAAGGCCCAAATCTCGAGGCCACGAAGCTCGCTTTTGCAAATGCTTTTGTGCAACGGCCCGAGTTTGTTGCGAAGTATCAACAGAACAACTCGGCGGGTTCATTTGTTGACGCAGCACTGCAATCTGCCATGTCAGCTGGAGGAGTGGATCTCGCAAATCGCGCGGAGTTGATTACTCGCTATGAATCCGGCGCCAACTTAGCCGAAAGTCGGGCGCTGGTCGTGCGCGAACTCGCAAACAATCCAGCATTCGCTCAGGCAGTCTTTAATCGAGCATTTGTGTTAACCGAGTACTTTGGGTATTTACGACGAGATCCTGATCAGGTGGGATACGACTTTTGGTTGAATGTTCTCGACAATCGCGTTCCCGGAAACTATCGCGGGATGGTCTGCGCCTTCATAACATCAGGTGAATACCAACGCAGATTCAGCCCGGTGATTACGAGGACCGATACTGAGTGTCGTCCATAGGTCCTGAATAGTTGCGAGCATGCTGACGTCGAACCGCGGTGTAAAGCACTGCGGTTCGCTCTTTTTAGCGGTTGGCTAAATTCTCAATCTCCACCGGTTCAACCTGATCCGCTAACTCAAACCCGAAAACGCGTGAGTAAAAATAGAGCTCTCCCTCCAACGCTCGCTTGATGTTCTCAGCCTGTCGAAATCCATGCTGCTCTCCCGGGAATGCAACGTAAGCCACGGGTATGCCCTTCCGTTTCAGCACGTCGACCATCATTTCCGCCTGGTTCGGAGGAACAACCCTGTCTTCCAAACCCTGAAAAAAGATTACCGGACAAGATAGGCGATCAGCGAAGTTGATCGGCGAACGCTCGTAATAAATGTCGCGACGTTCGGGATATGGTCCAAACAGTTTATCGAGATAACGAGATTCAAACTTATGAGTGTCCCTTGCTAACGCTTCGGCATCGCTCACGCCGTAGTGACTGGCGCCTGCCTTAAACGTCTCGCGAAACGTCAACGCACATAAAGTCGTGTATCCGCCAGCACTTCCACCAGTGATCATCAGTCGCTCGGGATCTACCAAACCTTTATCGACAAGATGCCGTGCTCCATTCACGCAGTCGTCAACGTCAACGATTCCCCACTTCCCTTTCAACCGTTCCCGATAACTCCGGCCATAACCAGTGCTGCCACCGTAATTCACATCCAGGACAGCGATGCCGCGGCTGGTCCAAAATTGAATAGTCCAACTCAACGAAGTTCCCGCCGCAGCAGTTGGCCCACCATGACTTTTTACGAGAAGAGGTGGCAGTTCGTCTTCCGGACCTCGAAAGTCGGCATTCTGTGGCGGATAGAAAAAAGCATGCGCCGTCTGGCCCCCCTCCGTAGGAAACTCGATCGCCTGGGGTCGTGAGATGTAACCGGAATCGATCTCGAGCGTGTTTGATCGGCGAAGGATCTCAATGCGATTGCTTGATAGTTCGAGTGCAACGATTGATGCAGGTTGAGTTGGTGAACCACCTACGAAAAGCGCTTGACCGTGGGCGGCTCGCACAAAACTAATGTCGGTAAACTCGGTCGGTATGTTCTTGACTTCACTCGTCGGCAAGTGGATGGTGATTAACTGCGAGCGACCATTCTCAATACGATTGGCGATGATGAGATCATGAGACGCGAATCCATAAGTCGACATACCAAATACCCAATGTGGTAGTCCAAAGTCCGCTTCCAGAGGACAAATTGATTGGACCATGTTCGACTCAACGCGAAATAGATTCCACCAACCACTTCGATCCGAAACAAAGTAGAGTAGACCGTCAGGAGACCACTCGGGCTGAAAGATGGATTCTGTCTCTCCTCCCGCTACCTTGCGACTATTCTCGATCGACCCTGTTGATGAAATGTCGCCTAACCAAAGTTCAGTTCCATCCCAGGGCATGTTTGGATGATTCCAGGTTAACCACGCTAGTTGTTTTCCATCAGGACTCAGACGTGGACTTGAGTAAAAGTCGTTACCTGAAATCAAGACCTCGCCATGTTCCTCAGTACCGTCGATCTTAAGTTGGATAATGGAATTGATTGGCTGACGTTCAGCGACCGAGTGGTCTTCGCGCACACAGATCAAACGATTTCGAGTGACATCAAGTGTCCGGTCGGTGTAACGCATCGCACCGGCAGCTGTGATGGGTTGTGGTACCTCACCGGCAAGCTGGCGATAGACTCGCTGATCAGCGAAGTTGGAGAAGTAAAGGACGCCGTCATGAGCCAGATAGTCGCTACCACCATACTCATGAACTCGCGTTCGTGCATTGAACTCGCGGGGGATGGCATCGGCCGTCTCGGAATTTGAGGAACTCCGAACGACGACATTGCGACCCCCTTCGCCTGGCCGCATCTCAATCCAGTAAATAACGTCGCCGTCGAACCGGGGCTGACTCAATCCCACTGACCCACTCACGATTCGTTCGGCCGAAATGGGGGATTTCCATGAGCCGTAAGCTTGCGTTGCTGGACTGTTCATCCTCTACATCCTTTTGCCGAGGTTTTGTTACAGGTTCGTGAAGGCTTTGTAAGGTGACTGCAACCTACAGTTTTAGGGCCTTGTTTAGCATGCACGCATCGTTAATTCTCCATGGGAGAACTGAGATAAAGGCAAGGGCGTCGGTCTTGGGGGAGGTCGACGCCCTCTCTTTTTGTCTTCAAGACCTCACGCTATTCTACAACGCCACTACCAGATCAGTTCCCGACGGATCCCGAGACCCGGATTGACTAGCCCCTAAAACCGAATCACAATTCGCCCGCACTCCTTCGTTACTTCCTTTTGAAAGGTGGTCCATCCATGCGCCGATCACTAGTTGCACTACTCGTTTGCGCATTCTTCATAGTGACTCTACCCGCTGCTGCACCACAGGCCCAGACGTTTCGTCCTGTGGTTCGTGGTCGACGGGGCGTAGTCGCGGGTGGACATCCGTTGTCAGTCGAAGCGGGAATGCGCGTGCTTCAAAATGGCGGCAATGCAGTAGATGCCGGGGTCGCTACGATCTTGGCCGCGTCGGTTATCGAGTTTTCACATTTCGGCTTCGGAGGCGAAGTGCCCATTTTGATCAAGTTGAAGAACAAGGACGTGGCGGTTGTTGAGGGAATGGGAAATGCGCCGAAGAAAGCTACGCTGGAATTTTTTGTTAATCGTGCAAAGGCAGCGACTGTGGAATCGACCACTATGCCGAATGCGAAGTCTGGTCCAATTCCTTCGACTGGACCACTTCCGGCTACCGTGCCCGCTGTGTTGGATGCGTGCGTACTCGCACTCGATCAGTTTGGTACCGAGTCGCTCGGCGAAGTCATGCAACCAGCCATCGAACTTGCTGACGGATTCCCTATCGACGAATTGAGAGTCGATTACATCAAGACTCGATCACGCGTCTTCTCACAATGGGCGGACGCAAAACGGATCTTTCTTCCGAACGGTGA
>DATBMP010000572.1:0-2690 GCA_036554845.1 Pyrinomonadaceae bacterium | reverse complement strand
CAGATTGAACGAGGGTTTCCGCTGTTAGATAAAGGACTGCCGGGGGTTGGGAACGAGTCAGAAGTGATTCTCAGGTGACAAATGTCGGATTATTCTTCTACCGCGTTCCGTTGCTACGCGGTGTTTTATTCGAGTCTATAGTTCGGCGCTTCCTTGGTGATGATGACGTCGTGAACGTGTGATTCCCGCAAGCCCGCCGAAGTGATTCTGATAAAGCGACTGCGCTCTTGAAAGTCTCGTATGGATTGACAACCCGTGTAACCCATTCCGGATCGCAGGCCTCCGACAAGTTGGGTCACCATGTCTGCGAGCGTTCCTTTATAAGGCACGCGACCTTCGATGCCTTCGGGAACCAGCTTCGCATCCACTTCAGTAGTTTCTTGCGCATAACGATCACGCGACCCCTCGCGCATCGCTCCAATCGATCCCATACCTCGATAACTCTTGAACGATCGTCCCTGGAAAAGAATGACTTCCCCCGGCGCCTCTTCTGTTCCTGCAAACAGCGAACCGATCATCACCACATCTGCACCGGCTGCAATTGCCTTTGCGACATCGCCGGAAAATTTTACGCCGCCATCAGAGATCACCGGGACGCCATTCTTTCTTGCTGCAGACACTGCAGATTGAATCGCAGTGATCTGTGGGACGCCGGCTCCGGTCACCACGCGAGTGGTACAGATTGATCCTGGTCCAATTCCGACTTTCACAGCATCGACGCCGGCTCCAATGAGTTCTTCTGCTCCTTCAGTCGTCCCGACGTTACCTGCGATCACATCTGTTTCGGGATGCCGTTGCTTGATCTCGCGCACAGCTTCAATGACTCGCGATGAGTGACCATGGGCCGTATCGACGACGAGGCAATCAACTCGGGCGTTAATCAGTTCATCCGCGCGTTCGCGATAGTCGCCCGTTGCGCCAATTGCTGCTGCGACGCGAAGGCGGCCCAGATCGTCTTTAGCAGCAGTTGGATACTTGATCGCTTTCTGAATGTCCTTAACTGTAATCAAACCCTTGATTCGTTTGTCGTGATCTACGACCAGCAGTTTCTCGATCCGGTGTTTCTGGAGAACGGCTTTCGCCTGGTCTAGTGTCGTTCCTACTGGAACTGTGACGAGTGGTTGTTTCGTCATCACTTCTGAGACGGGGATCTCGAATCGAGTTTCGAACCGAAGATCGCGATTGGTGATGATTCCTACGAGGTGCCCGTCTTCGTCTACAACTGGCACGCCACTGATGTGGTAGCGTTCCATGACGAGCAACGCTTCACGAACAGGACGATCGGGTCGAATCGTTACGGGATCCACGATCATTCCAGATTCAGATCGCTTTACCTTATCGACTTCCTCCGCCTGGCGTTCGATGGTCATGTTCTTGTGAATCACGCCAATACCGCCTTGTTGGGCCAACGCGATGGCCAGTGCCGCTTCCGTCACGGTGTCCATGGCGGCTGAGCAGAGTGGGATTTGAAGTCGAATGTTTTTGGTAAATTGAGTGGAAGTATCAGTTTCTGTAGGAAGGACGTCGGAACGTGCGGGTACTAGCAGGACATCATCAAAAGTGAGACCTTCCACGATATTTGAAGTAATCATAATGCCTTAGATCAACTCCTTAAAATGTGTTGACATCATAAACAGAACAGCCCGCCATCACTAAGGCGGGCTCGTTACTGCGAATGCGTGCGGGCACAATCACCGCGTTGCGCACCGCGGGCACACTCTGACTCTTTTGCAACCTAAGATTGTAAGAACTTTGCGTGATCAGAATTCCGAATCCCAAAACCGAGTTCAGTAAATTTTCCCGACGGTTCGTAACGAATGACAACAAACACCGATTGCTGCTTACCGATCGCGCCGCGCCGTGAACGACTTTGAACCCAGTAAAGAGCTGCCAAAGCGCCAATCGTCAACAACGCCAGGATTACAATTGCGAGAAATACAGTGAGCACGGGCGAGCGTGTTGCTGGAGCACCGGTGTACACCTTTGATTGAAGTGGCGTGGTTGAAACTTCGTCGGCACCGTCACCTTGTTCACGAATGTAGCGGGCATACGCTTCTACGGCTTCCTTTTCATCGTAGCCGATGTATTTGGCATAGGCGCGAACGAAGCTGCGATTAAAGATGCCACCGGGCAGGCGTTTGAAGTCGTTGGTTTCAATTGCTTCCAGGTAGTGGACTGAGATGCGGGTTTGATCGGAGATCTCACGTAGAGGGATGCCACGTTCCTGGCGTGCGAGTCGCAACTGTTCGCCTATCGTCGCTGCCATTACCGATCGCGTCAGCCTCACGCTTCTGGTCGGTGCGATGCCAGTGCGGGAAGTGTGTGTTAAATGAAAACCGGGAAGGTGGCTACTTACAATAACCCCTATATGTAAGTGCAACTCTTTTTGTAGCCGCAATATAGCCTGCTCGGCTAAACGGTGTCAAACTCGTTGGTTGTTAATGGTTGGCAGTGGTCAGTGGTCAGTTGTCCGTGGTCACTGTTCAGTAATGAGTTGTGTATGTGGCTGAGCTGCTCCATCGACTTGAACAAGTCAGCCACAGAGACCACTCACAACTGAGTACTGACCGGCTTTGCACAAAAAGTCTCTTAGGTACGGCTCTGCCGCACCCTTGCGGTAAGCCTGCGGCTTACCGTTATCCCTAAATATCAGGCTATGCCTAAACTGTTCCATCTTTGAGGCATAGCCT
>DATBMP010000345.1:0-4819 GCA_036554845.1 Pyrinomonadaceae bacterium | reverse complement strand
AACGACGCTGGTCCATTGCCGCAAGTAATCGTATTTCGTATTCGTGTCGATCGGATCACAGGGATCGCGGAAGGCTAGCAATTATCATCGCAGCACGTCCGCCAACGCGTGCAGTAGCTTCTCTGCGGTATACGGCTTACCCAGAAATGCAGAAACACCTTCAAGGGTATCTTCACCTGCGTTTTGACCGGCAGTGAGACCACTGGCGGCGATTATTTTTACGTCCGGATTCATCTTCCGCAAGGCCCTGATGGTTGCTGGTCCATCCATAAACGGCATCAACATATCCGTTAAGACGAGCGCAATCTCGTTCCTCTTTTCAGCGTAGATTGCCACCGCATCAGTTCCATCAGTCGCAGTTATCGCGCGATAACCAAACGTCTCTAACGTGCTACGGGTAATCTCGCGAATCGCTTCTTCATCATCGACTACCAGGATGAGTTCGTCGTGACCCAACGGTAGGTCGGAAATCATCGCACTCCCGCTGGCGGTTGCGGACGCGTCAAGAGCCGGAAAGTAGAGCGCGAACTGGGTCCCTTTGTTGACCTCGCTATACACATTGATAAATCCGCCGTGACTCTTGACGATTGTTAGTGCAGTCGAAAGACCAAGCCCGGTCCCTTTGGTCATCTCCTTTGTAGTGAAGAAAGGCTCAAAGATTCGGCTCTGCGTTTCGGGTGGCATACCAGAACCATTGTCGGCGACGGTGATCACTACGAAACGTCCTGCCTTTGCTTCGATGTGCATGCGCGCGTAGCCTTCGTCTACGACCGTGTTTTCTGCTGAGATGAAAATGGTGCCGCCCCTCGCCATTGCGTCTCGAGCATTAACACAGAGGTTCATCAGCACCTGATGGACCTGGGTTGCGTCAGCCGAAATGACCCATAGATCGTTCGGAACCCGGTAGTTGACCGTGATCGACTTTGGCAAAGTCTCGCTCATGATCTTGACGATCTCTTTGATCAGGTGTTTCGGTTGCACGGCAGTCCGTTCACCTTCAACGCCGCGCGCAAAAGACAACACCTGACGAACCATGCTACCGCCACGTTCCGCGTTGGTCCGCAACACCTCGAGCCACTTTCGGCCCGCTTCGTCTGTCACCTTCATTTGAAGCATGTCGATGGCCATGAGGATGGGAGACAGAACATTATTGAGATCGTGGGCTATCCCGCCGGCAAGCGTGCCAATCGACTCCATGCGTTGAGCGCGCAGGAACTGAGACTCCATCCTTTTTCTTTCGGTGACGTCAGTATTGATAACCAGAATTGAAGTTGGTTTTCCCTGATCGTCTCGCACAAGGGTCCAGCGACTTTCAACTGTGATCTCGGTTTTGTCGCGTCGCACTTGACGAATCTCTCCGCTCCACTCGCCGGTTTCGATCACGGCTTTACGAGCGACCTCAAATTGTTCCGTAGGTTCTTTGAAGAGAAGATCGACGGCATTCTTGTTCTGTGCTTCCTCGGCGGTCCATCCGTAGATACGCTCCGCTCCCTTGTTCCAGAAGGTGATGGTCTGATCCAGATCGCGGACGAGAATGGCGTCCTGGGCCTGGTCCAATAGAGCAGCTTGTTCGATGATCCGTTCCTGCGCTCGTCTGCGCTCGGTGATATCGAACCGAATCGCAATGTATTGATAGGGTTTTCCTTCAGAGTTCAGGAAGGGAACGATTGTGGTATCGACCCAGTAGTAAGTACCGTCCTTGGCTCGATTCTTGATTTCCCCACGCCAAACGTGACCGCTGGTGATTGTGGTCCATAAGTGTCGAATGAACTCTTTTGAATGGTAACCAGAGTTGATGATGCGGTGGTCCTTGCCCAGCAGCTCTTCGCGCGAGTACTTTGAGATCTCACAGAACTTCTCGTTGACATGATTGATAATGCCGCGCTGGTCCGTGATGGCAACGATGGCCGACTCGTCAAGCGCGAACTTGATATCAGCAAGCTCCTTTAAGGAACGGCGGAGCGCTTCCTCGGTGGGAAGAGAATTAGTCTTAGGATAGGTTGTGATCTGATCCATGATCGATGTCGGGTCTGCGGTCTCGGCGGCTCTGCGATCTCGGCGCCGACTTGTCTCCTGTCGTGTTCCTTCCATTCGAGACATGAGTTAACGCTGAGATCGCAGAGACGCTGAAGACGCAGAGCCAAAAACCCAAGACCAAAGTCCCAAGACCAAAGTCCCAAGACCGAATCCCCACTAACCACTAACTCTCACTCTCGATCTCCCGAAACTGCCGCTGCGTCTTCAAGTTTCTTCAATCGGTAACGTAACTGATCGCGCGAGATCCGCAACAGTTCTGCGGCACGGGTTTGGTTCCCCTCGCTTCGCTCAATCGCCTGTTGCACCAAAGACATCTCAACTTCATCCAACGCGATGCCTCCACTTGGAAGCACAAATGGCGACGTCGGCTTGCTCCCTGACGCCAGGGTTTCGCCGGAAGCACCGGTGAGATCACCCGGCAAGTACTCGGTGGTTATCACGTCGCTATCTTCCAGAATCAAAACTCGTTCAATGACATTTCTTAGTTCACGAACGTTACCAGGCCAGGCGTAGCGACGAAATATCCCTGCGACGGCGGGCGAAAGACCGGTGATCTTCTTACGTCGCCGCAATCGAGAGCTGAGCGTATTCATGTAGTGTTCCGCCAGCAACAACACATCATCGCCGCGCTCACGCAAGGGCGGAATGTCTATCTGAATAATCGAAAGTCTATAGTAAAGATCGAGACGAAAGCGTCCGGCTTCACTCTCACTTTTCAGGTCGCGGTTGGATGCAGCAATCACGCGCACGTCGAGTGGGATATCTTTCAAACCGCCGACTCGACGAAAAGCACCTTCTTCAAGAACGCGCAAGAGTTTCGCCTGAAGGGCAAGTTCGAGCTCGCCAATCTCATCGAGTAGAAGTGTTCCGCCCTCTGCTTGTTCAAACAGTCCTTCCTTCCGAGCCTTTGCATCGGTGAAGGCGCCCTTCTCGTAACCAAAGAGTTCCGACTCGATCAAGGTTGCGGGAAGTGCGGCGCAATTGATCGCGATAAACGGATTATTGGCCCGTGCCGAACCGTAGTGAATTGCTTTGGCCACAAGATCTTTGCCGGTTCCCGATTCTCCTTGAAGCAGCACCGAAGAAACTTCACTTTCGGCTACCTTGGCGGCGAGACCGAGCATCTTCTTCATCGCTGGAGATTGACCAACGATCTGCTCAAAGTTGAACTCGCGCGCTCGTTCTTTTCGTACCTGTTCAATCTCACGACGGAGATAGCGAGCTTCGATTCCGTTTCGGATCGTGATGCGAAGTTCTTCCAGGTTGATTGGCTTACCGATGAAATCGTAGGCACCACCACGCAACGCCGAGATCGTGTTATCGATCATCACGTTTCCGGTGATCATGATCACGACAACTTCAGGTTGTTGACTTTTGATTTGCCGTAAGGCATCGAGACCGGAACCGTCCGGGAGATCGATATCGAGCAGGACAGCTGTCGGCTGTTCAGCTTCGAATTGGGTTAAAGCTTGAGCAACGCTGCCCGCCTCGACGGGAACAAAGTTCCACATTCGGAGAGCTTCGGAGAGCGACCATCTTGTCGCATCGTCGTCATCAACTACCAAAATCTTTTCGGTTGTTGCTTTCAGGGGAACCTCGCTTCGGGTCTTGAGACTATTTCAACCGTCTTACTAAGGGATCTAGCTTTGTAGTGATTATACATGCTGGCAGGTAAGGATGAAGAAGCGGGAGCCAAAATGAGAGTTAGGAGGCGCAGGGAGATATTGAAGCGTTTGGCAAAGAAAATATCCGCACAGGTTGAGGATTAGTTCGCATTTATCTGGTCCAAACTGATCGAATTATCGATCTTGCCTCGGCCCACTGTTTGCTTCGATCCGATGCATCACAGGCATCTCCCGCTTGATGAATTAATCCGAAATGCACTGTCAGCAGAGCGCCTGAAGTTGGAAAGCACCTGGGCTCATATTTACTGACTCGAGTGGGGGATTCGCGGTGCGGTCTGTGTGCGTTCTTTGACAATGTTCACTGAAAGGAGTGGACATCATGTTATCAACGAAGCGTTTGTTGCTTTCTTTCTTTGTGGTTCTGGCAATCGCGATTTGGACCATACCCGCCAGCGCTCAGAGGCCTCAGCCAATCGGTGATCCGATGAGCGCTTTTACTGGCTTTGAAATCGCCTCAGGATATAACGAGGGCGATGAAGTTTACGGTTGGTTATGTTACGGGCGCGTAGCGGGAGCTCTTTCCGGAGATTTCACGTTGACCATGGACTACGTTCCGGCGAAATCATTGCCCGGAAGTTACAGTCCCGTGGAACGAGGCCAATGGACATTTCCGGTTTACACTCGGACCATCAGGGGTGAAACGTACATGGGGGTGCTTTACGGCAACGTGATAGGTGGTGGAATTCAATGGGACTATCTGGGAACAACGGGCACGATGTCGCTGAAGCTGGAGATCACAGGGGGGACACAGACACTGGACGGTCTAAAAGGCGAGATCGATTTCAACACGGAAATCTATCGAGATGGATCCGGTAGACCGCCGATGAAAGGAGACCTAACCTTTCATTTCTAATCGAATTGTAACTGGATTCAATTAACTGAGCGGGCCGCTTGATTTTGAGGCGGCCCGCTTTTGATTGGAGGTTAGTGGGTCAGAGGTCGGTGGTCAGTGTCAGTGGTCAGTGGTCAATTGTCAGAGTTCAGTTGCCAGAGGTCAGTTTTCAGAGTTCAGTTGCGAAAGATTTCAGGTTGGGAAGGGTGCACTACAGGGTGGTTTACCCCCGCTGTTACAGTTAAATGTACTTGACTGGTTATTG
>DATBMP010000535.1:0-15480 GCA_036554845.1 Pyrinomonadaceae bacterium | reverse complement strand
TGCTGGCAGCACTTGGCTCGCCCTATTCAAATCGTTCCTTACCGACATCTCTCTCCGTGGGCTACTCGAAAAATTCCGAATCGAAGCTGGTCCTTCAAGCATCGATGCAGATCCCGCGAGATGCAGTCAGCAGCGAGGGCGAGAAATCAGAACTCGATGTGATTGGAGCAGCGATCGATGATCGGGGTCTTATCTATTCTTTCAAACACGTGCTCACTGTCGTTCCGCAACCTGCCGGGCAAACACCAGAGACGCATGTAATTTGGAACCAACAGTTGATGGTCCAACCGGGACTTTACCAGGTGCGGGTTGCGGTGCGTGACAGGCTGACGGGCCGAAATGGTAGTGCGATGCAGTGGATCGAAATACCTCCAGTCGAACCGAATCGCTTTAGCATGAGCAGTCTGTTTTTAGGCGAGCGGGCCGCTGGGACACCTTCAGCCAACAGCGGACCTACTCCGATACGTGTTGATGTGGACCATCGCTTTTCGCGTACGTCAGTCCTGCGCTTTCAAACCTATGTTTACAATCCTTCATCCACTGCGGGAACGCCAGACGTTTGGATTCAAGCGCAGGTGCGTCGCGGCGATCAACAAGTGGCAGCGATTGCACCAAACAGGATTCCACCTGAAGTTTCAAAAGACCTTACCCGTCTTCCTTACTGGACGGAAATCTCGCTCGAGCAACTCGCGCCGGGTCGTTACACATTGCTGGTAAGTGCTACGGATCGAGCCGCAAACAATCAGGCTTCGCAATCAATCAGATTTTGGGTGGAGTAAGGGTTGGATGTTGGATTTCGGATTTTGCATTTCGGATTTGGAAATTCGGATTGCGTGAGTGGTGATGGGGTCTGTTGCCAGAGATATCAGGTTGGGAAGGGCGGTTTACCCCCGCCGTTGCGGTTTCGAGCCTCTGATTTGTTTCAAAGTTTCAAATTCGAAGTTCCAATTTCCAAATTCGATTTCTAATCGCGCTCATAGACTTTCTCTCCCTGGATCCACGTTTGAAGCACGAGTGTGCGATCGAGCTCATCTGGAGCAACTGTGAAGATGTCGCGGTCAAGCACAATAAAACTCGCATCGAAGCCTTCCGCGATCTGGCCCAGCCGTCCTTCAAAGGGCGCCATCGTCGCCGGTCGCGCAGTGTAGAGCATCACCGCCTGCGGAACTGTCAGAGCTTGTTCCGGAACTATGCCGGCACCGTTGTAAGCCTTGCGCACTACCGCAGCCTTGATTGAGACAAAAACATTGTCTGGATCGGACCAGGTAGTCGCGGGAGCGTCCGACGAAAGACCGAGATGATGAATGTTCTCGTAAAAAGTCTTGAGCGGATACGATCGGCGATACTCGTCATCAGACAGGTTTTCTGTGTAGGACTCATGCTCGGCAAAGAAGAAGATGATCTGCGTGGCTACACCAAAGATCATCCTGGAGTTGTTCATCTGGCGAATCTGTTTCTCATTCAGAAGGGTCGCATGCTCGAGACGCACGGAAGGAATGTGTTCACCCAACCACGGTTCTTTGTCTACAAAGAAGTCGATCACACGCTGGAGCGCGCGATCGCCCATGGCATGGATCGCAAGCTGCACCTGATTACGCCTGGTCCACTCGTAGGCCGCTTCAAGATCCGCATCGGTCAAGGTTGAATATCCATGTCCGGAGTCACGATAGGGTTCACACAACCATGCTGTTTTTCCTGACACCGAACCGTCGGCAAACAACTTCAATCCCGCGAAATTGATACTCCCAGTTCTGTCTTCATCAGTCAGATCCGGAACCGGTTTCTCCTTCATTCCAAGCCAATTGAAGTAGAGCGAAGTCTGTTGTCTTAGCCCTTGTTTCTGTGCGTCACGATAGACATGAAGATCATGGAAAGGCGTTGCGACCGACATCATGTCTGTGAGTGCAACGATGCCACGTTCGTTATAGTGCCTACCCGTCGCCGCTATGCTTTTTACTTTTGTTGGATAGTCAGCGACTGTCTTCGCGTGTAGTACGGCGTCGTTCGCTGCATGTTCCTCAAGAACCCCGTTTGGCTCTCCATTCTCGAAGCGACCAAAACGGGCGCCTTCTGGATCGGGGGTGTCCTTTGTGATTCCAGCAATCTGCAGCGCTCGCGTGTTACATATTCCAGAGTGACAGTCCGAGCGAAGCACGTATACCGGTTGGGTGGTCGAGACCTGGTCCAGGTCAACGGCGGTCGGCGTGCGGTGTTCAGCCAACTTGGATTCGTCGTAACCAAAACCATCAATCCAGTCGTTTGGGCCCTTGCCAAAATTCGGATGCTGTTTTAGCGCTGCAATCATTTCCGGAATATTGTGGACTGCAGGAACGGTGCAGGGCACTGAATTGACGATCGTCGCAACGTAGGTAGGATGAGTGTGTATATCGATAAAGCCCGGGAGAACGGTCCTTTCTTCGAAATCAATTGCGTCAGATTCGACGATTTCACTTTGATCACCAATCCAGGTGATTTTTCCATTAGCCACCTTGAAGGCGGTCACAAATTCCTCTTCGTCACGCGCGGTAAAAATCTTGCCATTCACGAACGCCTGCTCTTTGGTCATAGCCATGGACGATTCCCTTTGGTCATTGGTAACTAGGCAATAGACCGCGGTCCATTCGAACCTGCCTGATACTCAAGCAGCGGGACCTTATCTTCCTTCCAAGCCTGTAATATTGGAGTCAGCACACGCCACGCTTCTTCGGCCTCGTCCCCTCGGATCGATAAGGAACAATCGCCGCTGAGCACGTCGATCAACACACGACTGTACGCAGGAATTTCAGGGGCAGGCAGTTTTGTGTACAGCTCCAGTGGCGCCAGGTGTGCGGGCGGTCCGGCATCCCAACCATTCAGCTTCAAAGACAAGTCATCTGGTCCACGCATTCCGATCCGCAACTCATTTCGTTCGGGCTGCGGCTGATTCTCGCCAAACGGGAGACATGGGACTGGACGAAAGCGCACCAGTACTTCCTTACGCTTCTTTGCCAGAGCCTTCCCACTACGTAACAGAAAACGGGTCCCTTGCCAGCGCCAGTTGTCGAGTCTCAAAACGATCTCCGCAAACGTCTCAGTCTTGCGTGATGCATTAACACCTTTCTCGTCAGTGTAGTTTGGAACCGTTCGCCCGCCTTCACTCTCAGCCAGTTTTCCAGCGGTGTAGCGCGCACGAATTGTTTGCGAGGCGACCGTCTCAGACGTAAACGGGCGCACAGAACGAAGCACATCCACCTTTCGATCACGCAGATCTTTCTCGCTCAGGCTAATCGGTGGCTCCATCGCGATGAAACACAAAATTTGGAACAGGTGATTCTGAATTACGTCCTTCAACGCGCCGGCGTTGTCGTAGTAAGCCGCGCGGCCTTCAAGCGCAAGAGTCTCATCCCAAACAATCTGCACCTGTTCGATGTGGTTACTGTTCCAAACCGGTTCAAGGACACGATTGCCTAATCGCACTCCCATGAGGTTTTGAACGGTCGATAGTCCGAGCGCATGGTCCACGCGAAAGATTTCGTGTTCACCATTAACTCCGGCAACTTGGGCCAACTGTTCGTTCAAAGCCATTGCGCTAGCCAAGTCTTCACCGAAGGGTTTTTCCAAAGCGATGCGACTACCTTCCGGTAACTTAGCTTTGCCAAGGGCGGCCACGGCCGCCGGAAAGACTGAAGTTGGCAACGCGAGATATGCAGCGACGGGCTCGTTGTTTGATCCGTTGCCGGCTGCGTGAACTGCTTCTGCAACACTTGCCGGATCATTCAGATCGACCTTGCTGTAGCGCAACGACTCTAACAACGACTTTCGTGCATCAGCCGAAACGTCCTTTGCGGCGTGTTGTTCCAGACGCTGTGCAGCTTGCTTACGAAACTCCTCGTCGGTGAGGTCGTTACGAGCTGCGCCAACCACAGTGAACTCAGCTGAGAGTTTTCCCTCGTCAAAAAGTTCGGCGAGCGCGGGCAAAAGGAATCGTCCTGCAAGATCACCCGTGGCTCCAAATAAGACCATCTTCTGAATCATCTTTGCCCTCTATTCATCCGGCAAACTCTCGTACCGGTAGGCCAGCAACACCGACAGATGCGCGGAAGAGCGAGCCGGCCGCTGGGTAAGCTCCCGGTTCAAGACCTTCCCGCGAAGTGGTGATGAACAACACTTGAAGATCGGGCCCGCCGAAAGTGCATGCTGTAACTTTCTTTACCGGCACATTGACCACCTCATCGAGTACGCCTTCACTCGTATATCGACGGACCGCGCCTCCATTTGATAGGGCCACCCAAACGCCACCTTCGGAATCAACGGTCAACCCGTCTGGACGGTCCCCGACACTTGAAAGATCGACGAAGACTCGCTGGCTCGTTAGTCCAGCGTTGTATTCATAATCGAAGACCCAGATCCGTTCGGTCGCAGTGTCGTTGTAGTAAGCGCGTGATCCGTCTGGATTCCAGTCCAGTCCGTTTGAGATGGTGACATTACTCAAAACAACCTGAACCGAATGGTCCACGTTGAGTCGATACAACGATGCTGCTCCCGGACGTTTGTCGTAAGCCATTGATCCGCAATAAAAGCGACCGTCGGGATCACACCCACCTTCATTCATTCGCACCTTGCGGTCGTTCCAAAGCTCTTCTAAACGAGTTAATGATCCATCAGCCTCTTCAAAGGCGAATCCTCGCTCAATGCCGATAACTGATCCACCGTGGCGACGAGGACGAATCGCGGCAACAATGTTTGCCACATGTCGTCGGCTTACTTCGCCAGTCGGCGTGAGCGAGAGCACATCTCCGGCGAGCATGTCCAACCAACGCAAACCTCCCCAACGTTCGGACCACACTGGTCCTTCCGCATGGTAAGCCACTGGATCGGTTATCTGCTCAGCGTTCATTTTTTTGACTTCATTCGAGTCAACAGCTTGCTCAATTCGCGTAGCCACAACACGGAACTGGCTACAGCCGCGCAACGCAACCAGTCACTGAAACTCAAACTCACAGTTGAAAACGCCTTCTGGAGAAACGGTATGTAGATCACCGCAACCTGCAACACGAGCGACAACGTCACCGCCCCCCACAACCATTTGTTGGCAAACAACCCGCGGAACGCGGTGCGCTCGTCGGAACGTGCATTGAAAACCGTGAAGAGCGAAAAGAACACCATCGTGGTAAAAGCCATCGTCTGTGCGTAACGCATATTGCCGGATCCTTCGATCAGACCACCCGGCAAGCTCGCATCCAGAACGAACAACGTGCCCGCAGCGAATATGATTCCGACCAAAGCTATTCCAAACCACATCTGAAGTGTGATCACTCCTTCGTTGCGCGGACGCGGAGGTTGTTGCATGACTGCGGGATCACGCGGATCAATGCCGAGCGCCAAAGCCGGCGCACCATCAGTGACCAGATTAATCCAGAGAATTTGCGTAGCTAACATTGGCAAAACGACACCGCTTCCCTTTTCGGCATGTAGACCAATTATGTCTGCAAGGATCACTCCAAAGAACATTGTCAGGACCTCGCCGATATTCGAGGACAAGAGGTAACGCAAGAACTTCCGAATGTTCGAAAAGATCCCTCTTCCTTCTTCGACGGCAGCGACAATTGAAGCAAAGTTGTCGTCGGCGAGCACGATGTCAGCCGCTTCTTTTGCAACGTCTGTGCCCGTTATGCCCATCGCGATACCGATGTCAGCAGTCTTTAAAGCAGGAGCATCGTTGACACCATCGCCCGTCATGGCCAACGTGGCTCCGTCTTGTTGCAACGCCTTCACGATGCGCAACTTGTGTTCCGGGTTAACACGAGCGTAGACCGACACCTCCCTACTCAGTTTGACAAGTTCTTCATCGGACATCGCATCAAGCTCTGTTCCCCTTACGGTTCGCTTGTTCTCTGCAATTCCGAGCTCGGAGGCAATCACTGCCGCGGTCGCTGGGTGATCGCCCGTGATCATGATCGGACGAATCCCCGCGCCCTTCGCCCTGGCAACCGCATCCTTCGCCTCTTCTCGTGGAGGATCGATCATCCCGATCAGTCCGAGAAATACGAGGGCGTGTTCCACATCCTCATAAAGCTCATGAGTATCAAGTGCGTGCCGCGGCAAGGAACGAAACGCGACTCCCAGGGTGCGCAACGCTTCACCTGCAAGCTGATCATTGATTCTTAAGATCTCCTCTCGACGCTCATCAGTTAATCGCCTGGTCGCATCACCAACCAGCTCGTCTTCACACTTGGCCAGAAGGACGTCGGGAGCTCCTTTAGTAAAGGCAAGCAGTCGTTCCTGTCGTTCAGCGTCGGTGTGGATCGTGCTCATCAATTTGCGTTCAGACGAGAACGGAACCTCTGCGACTCTTTTGAAGCGTGCGTCGAGGGTATCGTCGTCCAATCCAAATTTGAGGGCTGCGACAATCAGAGCGCCTTCGGTCGGATCGCCCTGCACGGTCCAGCGATTGTCGTGTTCCTGCAACACGGCATTGTTGGCGCGGTCGGCGGCAGCTAGTGTCCGGGTTAACTCGCTCGTCAACGGTCCTTCAATTGGACGTCCATCCGCACGAGTCACTTCTCCTTCGGGTGCGTAGCCGGTACCACCAAAATTCACGCGTCCACTGGCTGAGACGACGGTGCGCACCGTCATCTCATTCTTCGTCAAAGTACCGGTTTTATCTGAAGCGATGAGGTCAGCTGAACCGAGCGTCTCAACTGCAGCCAGCCGGCGCACAATCGCATTACGTTTTGCCATGCGCAGCACGCCGATGGAAAGCACGGCAGTCACAACAGCAGGCAAACCTTCGGGGACTGCGGCAACCGCGAGTGCAACTCCCAGAATCAGCACATCAAAGAGGGCTGAGAATTCACGCACTTGCCCAACGATCACGATGGTCAAGATCATCACCACGGCGATGCAGACAACGATGATGCCAAGCACACGGCCCACTTGGGCCAGCTCTTTCTGCAATGGTGTGGTCTCGGGTGGCGCTTCCTCCAGCATGCCCGCGATGATTCCCATCTGCGTCTTCATGCCGGTTGCAACAACCAGTGCTCGTGCGCGTCCGTACGTTGCGGCCGTGCCACTAAAGATCATGTTGTGGCGATCGCCGATGCCAACGTCACCAGAGATTGGTTTGGCGCTTTTCGCGACCGGCAGACTTTCACCGGTCAGTGGTGCTTCAGCTGTTTGCAGTGCTGTCGATTGGATAATTCGTGCATCGGCGGGAATCGTGTCGCCCTCTTCAACAAGGATGATGTCGCCCGGCACGACGTCAGTGGCAGGAAGGCGGTGCCGCGCGCCATCGCGAACGACGGTGGCGTTTGCGGCCGACATCTGTCGTAACGCGGCTACTGCTTGCTCGGCGCGCGATTCCTGGATGTAGCCTATGACAGCATTGAGGAGAACGACGGCAAAGATCGCTATTGCTTCGTAAGGGAGCGACGATTCGCGTTCGTAAAGCCAAAGGGCGGCCGAGATGGCAGTTGCGACAAGAAGAAGAATGACCAGAACGTCCTGGAATTGTGCGAGGAACTTTTTCCAGGCGGGAACAGGTGCTTCGGTTGTCAGTTCGTTCTTGCCGTAGGTTTTGAGGCGCTGTTGGGCTTCTTCTGTAGTCAAACCCTGGCGCGCATCGGTGCCCAGAGCGGCGAGAACCTCGTTAACGTCTTGTTGATACGCGGGTAGTTGATCAGTTTCCAGTTCAGCAAGACTCATGGTTGGTTAATAAGGTACTGCCTTAGCGTTGAGAATCGAAGCGTAAGGGGTAGTGTGGCTCTGCCGCATTCCTTGCGGGTAAGCCTACGGCTTACCGAACGTTTTCATATTTTGATCGAGGCGATGCCTCAAAGATGGAACTGTTAGGCATACGTCGCACGAATTCCAAACATCAACTTCGTTTTCCATACAAGTCTGACAGACACACGACGCCCCAGTCCCGGAGGGTTTTCGGCCCGCTCACAAAACTTCTTTCCGAAATAGTCTGCGTTTATGCGCCTTCTGAGCAATGACCGTTCCTTGATGCATGGCGAATGCTTTCTTTTTCTATCCCAGCCTCATTCAAAAACTATTACAAGCATGATGGCATCTTGTTTGCGACATTCTTTCGCGAACGACTTGGTTTTCACTGAACATAACAAGAAAGAAGAGTGCGCTATGAACAGACAACTGATGTTTGGCCTGGGTGTCGGTCTGGGAACAGCGGGGATGTTTCTCCTCGACCCCGCTCGCGGCAAGAGACGACGCGCGCTGGTGCGAGATAAGGTCGCATACGTAAAGCGCAAGACTACTGACGGAATTGAAACGACCGCCCACGACTTGAAGAATCGTGCTCGGGGACTGAAGGCGAGTGTTCAATCACGATTTGCCTCTGGCAATGTGGATGACGGTGTGCTTGTCGATCGTGTTCGCGCGAAGCTCGGTCGAACCGTGTCGCACCCTGCAGCAATCGAGGTAAAAGCAGAGAACGGCAAAATCACACTCAGCGGACCCATTCTCCAAAACGAAGAGTCCCATCTTCTCTCCTGCGTGAAATGGATTCCCGGAGTTAAAGAAGTCAACAACCAACTTGAGGCCCATTCGGCAACCGAGAATCATCCTGCGCTTCAGGGTGGACGGCAGCGTCCTGGATACCATTTCGAGTTTTTCCAGGAACATTGGTCACCGGCGGCGCGGTTCCTTGCGGGTGCAGCAGGCGCCTCGTTAGCTGTGTATGGAGGCTCACGACGCGACGCAGTCGGCACGGGTCTGGGCGCTGCAGGTTTGCTGCTACTGACACGAGGCATAACTAATACTGAATTCAAGCGGCTGCCCGAACTGCTGGAGGGATCGAAAAAGCACGAGGACCAAACGGCTGCTGGTCAGAACGTCTCTCGTGTTGAGAACTATTCGCAAACATCTCCGACAATGTAATGAGGGTCACCAAGGAGCAGAGGTCGACTATGCCATTGGAACACTTGATTGAACGCTTAACTGCGTTCGAGCCGCAAGGACTACCCGTTGTAAGTCTTTATCTCAACGCGCAGGCGGATCAAAACGGACAACACAACTACGATGTCTTTGCTCGCAAGGAGCTTTATGAGCGAGCAAAGACCTTCGAGGCTGATTCGCCTGAGCGCGCCAGCATTGACGAAGATCTGGTCAGAATTAATCGCTATCTCGAACAGAAGATCGAGCCTCCCACACAAGGTATCGCAGTCTTTGCGTGTTCAGGAGCCAACGACTTCTTCGAGACACTTCAACTCGAGTCTCCAATCGAAAACAGCAGGCTGTTTGTTTACGACCGGCCACATCTTTATCCACTAGCGCGCCTGTTGGACCAGTTCCCAAGGTATGCAGTTATCCTGGCGGATACCAACTCGGCAAAGATCTTTGTTTCAGCGCTGGGTGAGATAGCAACAAGGAAGGAAGTGCAGAACGTAAAGACCAAACGCACGCAAGTCGGCGGCTGGTCACAGATGCGCTATCAACGACACACCAAAAATTATCATCTTCATCACGCCAAGGAAGTTATCGACAATCTTGAAAGATTGGTTCGTGACGAGCGGATCGAGCACGTGATTTTGGCTGGCGATGAAGAGACCATCATTCCGCTTTTGCGAGCCGAGATGTCCAAAGAACTCGCAGCAAAGGTGATCGATGTGCTGAGTCTTGGTATCGACACTCCCGAACACGAATTGGTTGAAGCTACGCTAGACGCATATCGCAAACACGACACACAAACCGATAAAGACAAAGTGGAACAGCTGATCGGGGAATACCAGAGGGACGGGCTGGCCGTGGCTGGTGTACCTCAAACTCTGGCAGCGTTATCTAACGGTCAAGTTGAAGAGCTGGTGATTGCTGCTTCAGCTGACGTCTTGCAATTCGACCAGGCTGAGGTCGACAAGGTGTTGCAGCTTTATGCTTCCGATAACGAAATTTCGGGAGTGATGGACCAGCGAACTGTTGCGGATGAGTTGGTTCGAAGAGCAACGCAGCTGTCTTCGGCGGAGATAATCTTCATCGAGGATGCCGGCGCGTTAAAGAATGTCGGAGGCGTTGGAGCGCTTTTGCGTTATCGCGTATCCGCTGAGAACGCGGCTCCATATGAATTAGGCAATGCAGTCTCAAGACCCGAAGCGCTTGTTGCAACCAATCAAATCACGGAGGGAAAGAACAATGTCGGACAAGGATCGACGGAAGAAAGATCACAAGCGAAAAGACAAGGAAAATAAGGCCATGAGGGAGAGAGTTAACCCTCGGAAACAGGAGGCCTTGCCGCGGCATCAGGCCAAGGACGAATCGAATCTTACTGACTCCGAAGCAGGTCCCGACACTAGAACTACCAATCGTTAATTGCAATTAAGGAGGTTGATTAATATGTCAGACGTTAAAGTGACAACGGACCACGAGGAAATAAGACGTTGGGTCGAAGAACGTGGCGGTCATCCATCACGAGTGAAAGGTACTGACGAGAAGAACCGATCAGGCGTGCTGGTGATCGATTACCCGGGCTACTCCGGTACTCAAACGTTGGAGAAGATAACCTGGGACGAGTTCTTTGAGGGTTTCGAAGCGAACGAACTGGCCTTTCTTTACCAGGATGAAACGAAGCGTGGTGGTGAAAGTCGCTTCTCGAAACTGATCAATCGCGATTCACCCGAAGCGAAAAGCAAATCCGCGGGTGCGTGAAACGGCTGGTCCAACAGGTCAATAGCAAGGGGGAACAGATGGAAGAACAACAGTCACAGAAGAGAGGCATTCGTTCCGACGCGCAAAAACAGGAAAGGGCACGAGACGGTTATGAACCGATCGCGCCTGCGAATCCTGTTGCCGGAGCGTTTGGGGAACACAGACGAGACACCCCTACTGACCAGGAGTTGTCTTTAGACATCAACACGAGGCGCAGGGCTGAGGAGGAAGAGAATGAATAAGAGTCGCAACAAAGTAAATCTTCCTCCTACTGGCGAAGGCAAGAAACAGAGCCCGCGTTCCGGCGAAGCGAACAAACTGAATAAGCGGAGCGAAGTTCTGCAGGCGGCGGGTGCTGAGCAGAACATCGGTTCCGCCGAAGAAGAAGAGGCGCTGCGCTCTGCTCAGAAGCCAAAGGTGAAGAGACAAAAGGCCGGTCGTTAACCTAAGTGATCGGATGGACCAGATGAGAAGCAGGCTTCTAGTGCTCGCGCTTTTGATCCTTCCCGTAACCGCGGTTGGGGTTTGTGCACAAACTCCAGCGGCGGAACGGGCGAGTGATCTGCGCGAGCGACTACTCGAAGTGCAATCCCAGAAGGGGGATCTGGAAGCACGCCTAAAGGAACTCGAAGAGGAGTTGAAGCCGGAGAATATCGAAAAGAGTCTTGCGGGCGTCGGCAGTACGCGTCCGGAAGATCTTCGCGAGTTGCGTCGTAAGGAGTTGGTTGTCGAGAAGACGACTATTCAAAATCAGCTGCAACGCTTGACTGAGAACGAGAAGCGGCTGGAAGCGAGAATTCTTCAAGCAGATGCCGCCGCCTATCACGAAGGCGCGAGTGTTACTGCGGAAAAGAGTCGCCCGTCTGTCTCTAAGCAAACAACTCCTGCCGCATCTCGAACTCAACGCCGCCAGCGTAAACCAAGAGTCCGCTCCAAAAGGCGTCCCGTTTATCGTCAACCTTGATTTCAGGAGAAGATTATGAAGAAACAGATCTTATTTTTTGTAGGCGCTATTGTGGCCTGTTCATTTTTGTCGTTTGCAAGTGCCCAACAAAGCACCGTCACAGTAGAGTTAAAGAATGGACAAGGTGAGAGTGTCGGAACCGCAGCGATAACCGAGACGGGCAAAGGTGTGAGGATCAAACTTGATGTGAAGAATTTGCCGCCGGGAGAACACGCGATCCATTTTCATCAGATGGCAAAGTGTGAAGGGCCAACATTTGAAACCGCCGGCGACCACTTTAATCCTGAAGGGAAGGAACATGGGCTGAAGAATCCGAAAGGCGCACATGCCGGCGATATGAAGAACTTTGTCGTGAAGCCCGATGGGACCGCCAATTCAACAGTTACTGATGCGAAGGTAAACCTTGGTTCTGACAATTTCTCGCTTTACAGCAATGGCGGTACGTCATTAATCATTCACGCTAAGGCAGACGACATGAAAACGGATCCGTCCGGCAATGCCGGGGATCGGATTGCTTGTGCCGTGATCACGAAGTAGAGATCACTTAAGGAGTCAGCAGGTTCGCGTCACGGCAAAGAACCCAATCGCCATTTTCGTTCTTGGTGAGAATCGTGAGCGCGGGAATCTGCGTTATCGCTTCTTCGACGAGGATTTCTTGGATGACGATTTCTTGGAAGATTTCTTTGATGAGGATTTCTTCCGCGGCACCTTACCGCCCTCCTCGCGTGCTTCTGAAAGTCCGATCGCGATAGCCTGTTTCTTGCTGGTCACTTTCTTGCCGCTGCCACTCTTGAGCGTTCCCTTCTTCCGCTCGTGCATCGCCTTCTCAACCTTTTTCGACGCTTTCTTTCCATACCTGGCCATCTTTTTCTCCTTTCAAGAACTTGCTAACAACGAATGTTGTGGGGGGAATCCTCTTCGCTCGACTCCCTCGCTGGTCAAGCAAGGCCCATGCAATATGTGAAGGTAATCGTCGTGTCCTCTCCACCCCTGATGACGACAACGGCAAGCGGCAAAAGTATCTAGGTTTCCTGACGATTGATACATCGGCACCTCGTTTGCAGCCCTTACGGCCAGAACCCGCAATCGATCTGAGTTCGCGAAATTACGGTTGATTAGAGGCTACAAAAAGTCTCAGCTCCGTATTGATTATGAACAGGCTCTCGTGACGTGAATTGAAACTCGACAGCCGAGACAGCGGGAATGTGAGCAGCCTTCAACTACACGAAAGGGATAAAGGGGATGAACAATAATAGACACGTTGACGATCAAAACACGGATCAAGCTGGGGCGGCAGAGATTCTGAAGAACCTCCGCGACAACGCCTTCGATGCTAACGAGGAGAAACTTGCAGTCGCATTGGGACGACCCGCTGAGGAGATCCAATCCTTTATTAATGGAGAAGGAACTATTGACGATGATGTGCTCATCAAGGCGCGCGGTATTGCTCTGGAACGCGGGATAGAGGTCTAAGTGCAAGTCTCTAAAGTAGGTTCAACTTTGGAATCGGGCGCGCAATCGGGCTTTAATTGAGGTTAGTGAAGTACTCATTCGCCACTTCGAAAAAGGATAGTCTGGAATCTAGAATCGTTTTCTGGAATCAGGACAAAACGAAGATACCCGCGCAATAGGCCCAAGGGTTCAGGCTGAAAACTTGCGCTTGAAACTCAAATTGTGTTGCTAAGCCTATGGGGCATAGCACTTGCTCAAGGGTTTTGACATCCGGGTGACTTATTTTTTGCAGGATTACTTGCATTGATCGATAGCTTCCTTCACCAGGGGTTGTTCCCATGGCAGCTTTTGAAAATCTCGCAGGATTGGACCACCGGCAACCCTCACGCTGATTTCCTAGCTGTGGACTTCTCAATACTGGAGAACTCGTGGGAACAATTCCGAACATCAACGTAGGCCAACGCCCCCGAGCCGCGCTGATGACTTGAGTCCACCTCATCCGAGTTGGACTAAATAATCCAACCAAATGCGTAGGGGCGCAGTTAAGCGGCCGTGTGGCTTTCCCGACGAGCACTCGGTGTCGACTGTAGTCGGAAGTGTCAAAGGCCCAGCTCATGGTCACGCCCGAAAAGATCATTCACGCTCCCACAATCCCGATTGTCTCGAGCTCTGTCTTCCAGCCGGGATCGTTCGGTTCCGCCCTGATTGCCAGCGATGGACGGATCGCAAGTGCTACCCGGTCCTTTGCCCAGATGCTCGGATGTCCGGTCAGAATCCTCTTCGGACAGAGCATTACCAGCGTTCTTACCAACACTCCAAAACTCTCTTCCTTGTTGGCCGATGGAGTAGCGACAACGGTACTTACACGAAACGGAAAATCGCTCTGTTGGACCGCGAATCGAGTAGCGCAAGGCGCCGCTCTTGGCGGCTATTACATCGGATTGTTGTATGACGCCGAACGACTAGCCGAACTCGATCAACGGTTGGTTCATCAGGAAAGGCTGGCGATGCTCGGAAGATTAACAGCAACTGTCTCGCATGAGATCGTAGGACCGTTAAGTGCAATGGCGAATGGTGCTGAGCTGTTGCTCGAAAGAGATGGAATCGACGCCGAAACCGCAGATTCGTTGAACAACATGCTCGAAGAGGCAGATCGCATTCAGGCTCTTTTGAGGAGCATCCTGCGTTTCGCGCGTAACGAACCGATCACCACGGGTCCGCAGGACGCTACCAAACTCGTAACCAAGTCCGCACAAATCATCGGTCGTCAGTCCGTTTGTGCAAGGGTGAACCTCAGAATTGACGCGGAGCCAACGCTCCCTCGGATCGCGGGTGATGCCGAGCACCTGCAACAGGTTTTCACTAATCTCATCAAGAACGCGTGCGATGCGTCACATGATGGCCAGGAGATCGTAATAAAACTCGCGGCTGGCGCATTAAGTTCAGGGGAGGCCGCAGTCGAGGTAACCGTCACTGACCAGGGAACAGGTATTAAACCGACGGATCTTCAGCATGTGTTCGAACCCTTTTACTCAACCAAGTCGGTCGATGAAGGAACTGGCTTGGGTCTAACTATTGCACAACGCATCGTGTCGGCTCATCGCGGTGAGCTTCTGATAACGAGCCTGCCTGGCAATGGAACTCGCGTAACCGTTCTCTTGCCAGTGTTCACTGCCAACAAACCTCGCAAGCATTTAAAAAATTCCGAAAATAATTCAAGGGGGCCCCGGCTTGTCACAACCCGATAAAGAGTCTGTACTGATCGTCGACGATCAACCCTCGTTCTGCGAAACCCTCAAACGATTCCTACGCAAGAGAGGTTATCGAACTACTTCCTGCACACGTGCTGACGAGGCGCTTGAGTACCTGGCGCAAGAGCGCATCGACCTGGTCATCACTGATGTATGCATGCCTGACAAGGATGGGCTGGAACTCCTCAAGGAGATTCAGACGCAGGGCAGTAACGAAGCGGTGATAGTCATGACCGCCTTTGCGACCATCGATCAAGGTGTCGAGATGATGCGGCGAGGCGCCAGTGACTATATTGCCAAGCCGTTTCGACTTGAGGAGTTAGCACTGATCGTCGAACGTGCACTTCAACGCCGCCGACAAAAGCTAAGTAAATCTCGCTCACAAGCAACTTCATCCATAGAAGTTTCTGAAGCTCCAAGAGAGTCTGATGCCAAGGCGCGTTTGATCGGCAAGTCTCCCGTGATGCAGGAACTGTCTTCGATGATCAGCCGCATCGCGCCAACCGACAGCTCAGTTCTGATCACTGGCGCCACTGGAACGGGCAAAGAGCTTGTTGCTTTGCGCATTCATGAGCAGAGTGAGCGGCGAAACAAGCCTTTCATCGACATTAACTGTTCAGCAATTCCGGATACGCTAATCGAAGCGGAACTATTCGGACATCAGCGCGGAACGTT
>DATBMP010000513.1:0-14945 GCA_036554845.1 Pyrinomonadaceae bacterium | reverse complement strand
CCGCTACATAGTCGACAGCGCTCCGAAAGGAGCGCGTGGTCGGCTCCAGGTCAACGACATGTCGGTCCTAAAGGAGTGAGAGACACATCGGTAGAACTGAGCTATAAACATCCTGCTCTCCGGAGCAAAGTCCATGTGAGTCAAGTACGCCCAAGTCCCACTAACCAAAGCCCTTGTACTGTTAACGTCCCCCTCCATCACATCACTTGTATCTTTTCACAACAAGATCGCGCCCATTCTGACAGCGTTTCGGCAAGAAATTTAATAAGACTCATCACTCGCTGCACGACCCGACTCGGCACATTGATTGCGAGACAATCATCGAACATTCACGTCTGAATTTGCATTCGTAGAGATCAATCAGACCCTAATTCGGAAGAAGGAGATAGCAATGTCACAGAACAGAACAACAGATTTCGGCGGAACCTCCGCCACCGGAACTTCAGGAACTAACAATCCTGATACACCGCGGGTTGGTCAAACCGGTGGTGCCGCTGCCGGCACGGCCACGGGATTGACCCATACCGCACAGGAATACGGTCAGAAACTTACTGACGTAGCCACGCACGCTAAAGACTTCGTGTCTGACAAGGTCGGTGTCGTCGGTGAGAAGTTGAAGGATTTACAGAACGCCGATATAGGCGAGGTTGCGGAGAATGCCAAGCAGTATGCGCGTCAAAATCCTGGGCAGGCGATTCTCATTTCGGCCGCCGCGGGATTGCTCCTCGGTTTGATTCTTCGAGGACGACGCTAATCCGCAGATTTAATTATTAGAACAGGAGGGGGTGCGAATCATGGCGACACCACGACAGGGATTGCAGACGAGTGCTCAGGGTGAGAGCGAGAACTTGCCATCGCTCTTCAGCCGTTTGGCTGACGACGTGATGGCCCTGTTTGATGCGAAGATCAATCTCTTAAAGGTTGAGTTGAAACAGGAGGCGCGGACGTTCGCAAACGCCAGCACGATGATGGCAATAGGAGCGATCGTCGCCGCCATCGGTTTTGCGCTCCTGAATGTTGCTGTGGCCTTCGGGGTGTCCGTGCTGTTCGCCAGCACGAATCTTAGTCAACCAGCTAAGTACGCCCTGGGTTTTTTGATCACGGGTTTCTTCTACGTGGTGATTGGTTCAATTGTGGTCATGACCGTCAAGAAGCGATTGTCCAAAGTTGAAGTTATGCCTGAAACCTTCGTTGAAGAACTCAGAAAGGACAAGCAATGGCTCAAGAACGAACTTTAGGGGTCGCGAGCGCCACCCAGATGGAAGGTGAGGAACGCTCGAAGGAAGAGCTGCAGCGTCGGATGGAAGAAGCTCGTGAGTCCATTTCAGAAACCGTAAGTGAGATAAAAGATACTGTGGCTCAACAAGTAGAAAACGTAAAAGACGCACTCGATTGGCGTGAACACTTCAAACGCCAGCCGGTAGCCTGGAGTCTTGGCGCTCTTGGCGTCGGTTTTCTGGCGGGGTACGGTTTGGCTGCCGCAATTAAGGGCAATCGTGAGGAAGAAGAATATCAATACTCCTCACCTGCTTACTCGCGTTCATTGGTAGGCGAACGGGGCTTTGCGGAGGTAGACGATCGGCATTATGAGGAAGCCGGCTCTTTGACTCAGGGTAATGGAAAACAGGATGGTCCAGGACTGATCCAGCGTTTTAAAGAGACGTCCGCGTATGATCGGCTGAGTAAGGAAGCGGGAACTATCGGAGAACGCGTGTTAGAAGAACTTTCCAACACCGCGCAGACCGTCGTACTACCAATCTTCCTGACAAAGCTCAAACAGTGGATCGGAGTTGATCTTGCCGAGAAGGAAACAACTCCAGGCGCGGGAAGAACAAGCCCGACAGCAAAAACCTCGGAACGCGCTCAATCAAACACCTATCAACCAGTACTCGAGAGACCAAGTTAGTTTGGCTCGTCCCGACTAAATCAGAGCCGCGGGCCTTCGTTAAAAACGGAGGCCCGTTTTTCTTTGTCATAATTTTGCATGAACGAACGTTAAATCGTTGACTTTACTCTAAATGCAAACCTAGACTCACGACGTTCTCTATCCTGCTCTGGTCGCTCAAACCGATGTTTCTAGTCAACCAAATCAACTCTCGCTATCCGTTAACAGTGATCATTGTGGCTACTTTGGTTTTTGGTCTTCCTGCTCCAATCCGGACACAGGGTGAAGCTGACGTGCCTGACCGTCAAAGGGCTTTTCTTCTTTTCGAACAAAGCAAGTTCAGTGAAGCCATACCGTTGTTGGAGAAAGTTATTGCCGCTGACTCCAAAGATGTGGTTGCGCTGGAAAGGCTTGGCTGGTCGCTTTTTGTAGTGTCTGCTTCAAACAAAGATCCGCAACAGCGCAAGGCAATGCGCGAACGCGCGCGCCAGCTTCTCGAGCGATCCACGCAACTAGGTGGTGGAAGCGAGTTGTCGCGCGCCGGACTCGAAGCTTTATCTGGTCCCGATCCTGCCGAAGTGAAGTTATCTGCCGTGCCCGAAGCGGAAGAAGCAATGCGTGAAGGTGAAGAAGCACACACGCGTGGGGAGCTGGACCAAGCACTCGAAGCGTATCAGCGCGCGCTGAAACTCGATCCGAAGTTATACCTGGCCGCGTTGCTTGCTGGTGACATGTATTTCAAAAAGGGCTACCAGGCCAGCGACCCTGCCAGGAAGAGAGAGCTGATGACCCTGGCGGGCGAGTGGTTTAGCCGGGCGATTGCGATTGAAGAGAACGCTGAGACGGCCTATCGCTATTGGGGCGATGCGCTGATGTATATCGGTGAAAGAGATGCGGCAAAGCTGAAGTTCATCGAGGCGATCATTGCGGAACCTTATAAACGGCGTCCGTATGTTGGGCTTACACAATGGGCCCAGAGATTCCGAGTAGGTTTAAGTCATCCGGAGATTGCGCAACCGAAGGCCTCAATTACCTCGTCACAGAGGCAAGACGGTGGAACTACATTGACCATCGATCCCAAGATGCTCGAGCCTAAGAATACTCCTGCGTTCTACTGGTCCTTCTACGACCTACACAGGTCTACTTATAAATCTGCCGGCTTCCAGAAAGATCACCCGGGTGAAAAAGAGTATCGTCACAGCTTGAAGGAGGAAGCATCGGCTTTAGCAGTGGTTGCGCAGATAGTTTCGAGGGATCGTGAAGCCGGAAAGGTCACCACGCTCGACCCTTCACTCGAGAATTTGATCAAACTTCACCAGGCGGGATTGATCGAAGCTTTTGTTCTCTTTGTACGGCCCGATGACGGAATTGCCAGGGACTATTCTGCGTATCGAAAAGCCAACCGGGACAAGCTGCGAAGGTACTGGACCGATTTTGTGGTCCATGACACAAACTCCAGAAACTAGTAAGCATGATGTAGCCCACTGAAACTGCACTAAAAAGAAAAACAGCCTGGTGCAGTGCCAGGCTGTTTGGTTTCCACACTTCAGTTTCAGAATTACTTACCGGGTTCGGGCTTACGAGGGACTTTCCGATCAAGCATCGCTGAGTTGTAAACAAACGCTGCCATGATTGTGGCCGCCTGTTTCATGTCATCAGCCTGAATGCGATCGAAGACATCCTGATTCGAGTGATGCGTGCGCGTCGAGTACTCGATCTCATCCTGAATGAATTGGAAACCCGGCAATCCGATGGCATCGAAAGCCAGGTGATCCGTCCCACCAGTGTTTGAGATCGAAAGAGTGGAAGCACTGAAGTCTTTGAAAGGAGTCAACCACTCGCGAAATAGCGTTCGCACGGATTCATTGCCTTGTAAGTAAACGCCGCGAATCCTGCCTGTGCCGTTATCGAGATTAAAATACGAACTAAACCTTTCGTAATCAGGCTTCTTTATCAGAACGGGCGCAGGGGCGGCAGCGGCTCCGTTTCCATTGCCGTTGCCAGCACCGGTTCCAGCTCCGGCAGTGTTAGGAGGTGTTTCGAGCCGGCCAAAGTGTTCCGCAACGTAGGCACGCGAGCCCAGCAGTCCCTGCTCTTCACCGCTCCACAACGCGATACGAATTGTGCGTCGAGGCTTTAGACCGAGTGATTGAATTATTCGAACGGCTTCCATACCGACTGCAACACCCGCTCCGTTATCAGTCGCTCCGGTGCCCGAATGCCAGGAATCCATATGCGCACCTAGCATCACGATCTCATCCTTTAAGTCGGTCCCGGGAATCTCGGCAATGGTGTTGTAACCCATCAGATCTGCATCTTGAAATTCGACAGCAAGGTTGACCGCCATTTTCGGTTTTTCCCCGGCCTCAATCATGCGAACAAGGCGGTTGTAATGCTCAATTGACATGACCAGTTGCGGCATAATCTTTGGAGTCTCTTTGCTGTATGCGGGAGTACCGCGACCCTGGGTTTGCGCAGCTTGAGGAACGAAAGCCGAGCCGACGAACAGCGTTCCACCATCTCCACGAAAGCTGGGATCCACGATCACCGAGGCGCCTTCATCCTGAAAGAACTGCATTTTGCGCGAGTTGAACTGCTGGGCCGCCCTTTGTTCCGGCGTGGCCTGAAAACGTCTTTGATTACCGCCGCGTGGTTCCGGTGCGTCGGCCAGACTGAGCAGATTCTTCTCGTCTCTGCGCGTGCCGGGCGCCTCAAAATTTGCCTTTACCTCGCGAGTTGGACCATTCAAGACGATCGCGCCTTTGAGTTGCCCCTTGAGACTCTGCAACTGTGCTTCGTCCTTTGCATTGACATAGACCACACCCCCGACAACTTCACCATTTGTGCCGGGAGACCAGGCCTTTGGATAAGCAATCAACGGTATTGCCACCGGTGAAATAACTTCCGCAGAGAATCTCTTCAACGTCCAACCACGACCGAATGGTCCCCATGGTTCGAGATGCGCATTTTGCAGTCCCCACTTAGTCAGCTGATCCCTGGTCCATTCGTTAGCTCTCTTCATTCCGGGAGAGTTGGTGAGTCGTGGACCGATGACGTCAGTTAAGTAACTGAGCGTCGTCATGACCTGCGAGCGATTCATTCCCTCGTCCTTGATTCGGGCGATGGGATCGTTTGCGTCGGTAGCGGCCGCAGCTTGACTGGTTTGGGTGCGCTGCTGCGCGAGAATGCCGCAGGGCAAGGACGCGAAAATGACTAAGAGACCGACTGCTGTGTAGCGTCGAAGCATGGTGATTCTCCTACATGTGGTTATTAGTATCGCGGAGTTGAAGTTTTCTTATATCACAGACGATCCATCAAATCACACGTGCAGACGAAAAGTTGGAGGAGTGGTCTTTGGCCTTTGATGATCGGGAGAGGAATGGCACCGAAGGACTCTAACTTCATGATTCTGCGATTGCGGGGATCTGCGTGGTCGAGCACGCAAGTAATAATTTTTTATCGAGCGACAGGTTGGTCTTTCGTTTCTGGCTTCACAACTGGTGGGGTTGCGCCATCAGATCGATAACCACACTCTTCATTGGCGCAGTAGCGGAAGGTGCCCTGCTTCTTCGTCGTCTTCTCGAGCAGAAAGGGCGCGTCGCAATTCGGACAGGTCTCAGATACTGGCTTGTCCCAAAACACTCGATCACAATTGGGATACTGCGAACAGCCGTAGAACAATTTGCCGCGCTTCGACTTCTTTACAACCAACTCACCGGGACAATCGGGACGCGGACATGAAACACCGGTGGTTTCCTGCTTGATGTACTTGCACTTCGGATAATTCGAGCACGAGATGAACTCACCATACCGGCCATGTCGTTTGACAAGATTCGCGCCATCAACCGGACACTTCTCGTCCAAGGGAACAGGCGCCGGGGCTGCAACGCCACTCTTCGCAATCTTCCGGATGTTGCGGCACTCGGGATAACCGGTACAGCCAAGGAATGGGCCAAAGCGACCACGTTTCATCTGCATCGGCTTACCGCAAAGCTCGCAGACCTCCGGTTCCGATTCAGCAGCCGAGCCGTTCGTCGCCGCGTCTCCATCAGAAGACGTAGAAGGAGCTTCCGCGTCCCGGGTGGCGCCGCAGTTCAAACACTTCAGATACTTTCCAAAGCGCCCAAACTTCTGGACCATGCCCGGAGTTTCACACTTCAAGCAAACTTCGTCAGTGGGCGTATCCTTCTCTCTGACTAGTTTTACGTACTCATTAAAATCTTTCAGGTCTTCCGAGAACTTTCCGTAAAAATCGTGCAGGGCATCGGTCCACTTCAGCGTGCCCTCTTCCACGCTATCCAACTCTTCTTCCATCCGCGCGGTGTAGGTCACGTTGAAGAGATCATTAAAGCCACCCTCAATCAACAAGTCGTTCACCGTCTTACCCAACCCGGTCGGGTGAAAACGGCCTTCGAGCTTCTCAACGTATTCACGTTCCTGAATCGTTGACATGATTGCGGCGTAGGTTGAAGGCCGGCCAATTCCCTTCTCTTCCAGCGCTTTTACCAAAGTCGCTTCTGTGTAACGCGGCGGTGGCTCGGTAAAGTGTTGCTCGGGCGTTACCTTCTTGAGCTCGAGCGCTTCGCCCTTTTCGACTCGAGGGAGAGTGCGTTCAGCTTCTTCATCCTCTTCGGTCTTTTCGTCACGGCCTTCCTGGTACAACTTGAGGAACCCATCAAACTTCTGTACCGAACCAGTTGCCCGGAACAGCAGCCTGCCTGCCTGAATATCGATCGTTGTTTGGTCAAAGATGGCCGCCGTCATCTGCGAAGCGACGAACCGCTGCCAGATTAGACGATAGAGTTTCAGCTCTTCCTTATTAAGAAACTTTTCGAGCGAGTCGGGTGTACGCGCGACTTCAGTCGGTCGAATTGCTTCGTGCGCGTCCTGCGCGTCCTTCTTGGACCGATAGTGCACGGCCTTTTCGGGTAAGTACGGTGGGCCATACTGACGTCCTATAAATTCACGCACTTCGTTTAGCGCTGCTTCAGAGACCCTGGTCGAATCCGTTCGCATGTAGGTGATCAGACCAACAGATCCTTCGGCACCAAGCTCAACGCCTTCGTATAACTTCTGCGCCAGCATCATGGTCTTCTTCACGGCAAAACCAAGTTTGCGCGAAGCTTCCTGCTGCAACTTCGAAGTGATAAACGGCGGGACCGGATTTCGTTTCCGTTCTTTGGTCGTAACTTCATTTACGACGTACGACTGCTTCTCGGCTTCGGCGACAATGTCTTTAGCCTGATCTTCATCCTTAATCAGGATTTCGCCTGGCTTTAGATCCGAATCGAAGTTACTCGTCTTGACTGTCTGTTCGCCTACCTTGAACAGTCTCGCATCAAAGGCCGGCGGCAGTTTCGCCGCAAGGTTTGCGAGGATGGTCCAGTATTCGGTTTTGACGAAAGCTTCAATCTCGCGTTCTCGTTCAACCACCATGCGCAGGGCAACGGACTGCACGCGACCCGCACTCAACCTGCCGCCAATCGTTTTACAGAGGAGCGGTGAAACTTTGTATCCCACCAGACGATCGAGCACACGACGTGCTTGTTGCGCATCAACGAGATTCGAATCGATCTGACGTGGATGCTCGAAAGCCGCATTCACTGCGCGTTTCGTGATCTCGTTGAACATCACCCGGTAAGTCGGCTTTGCGGGTCGTTTCGGAACTATCTCTTCGGCAAGATGCTGGCAGATCGCTTCGCCCTCTCGATCAGGGTCAGCAGCGAGATAGACGGCGTCCGCTTCTTTAGCGGCCTTCTTTAGCTCGGCCACGATCTTCTTGTTGTTTCGTTTCCGTGAGTCCGGAATTACTTCGTAGGTGGGTTGAAAGTTGTGCTCGATATCTACCCCAAGTCCTTTTGAAGGTAGATCTTTGATGTGGCCTATCGAGGCCTTCACCAGATAGTCTTTCCCAAGATACTTATTTATGGTTTTCGCCTTAGCAGGCGATTCTACGATTACTAAATTCTTTGCCATCAGTTTATTTTCGATTGCCGATTGTCAATTGCCGATTTCGTGGGTAGATGACGATACGTTTCACATGCAAGCTGTACTTCGGTCTCTCCAATTGGCAATCGTCAATTGGCAATCGGCAATCACTTCACAGCTTTCTCACAAAACACTTGCCCGGTAATGCTCGAACCAGCTCTCTCATCTCCAGCCCCAGAAGCGCCGCGTTAATCTCAGTGATCGACAGCTTGCTTTGGTCCACCAAAGTGTCGATGTGCAACGGCGTGTCCGGCGACAACAACTTAAACACCGAACGCTCATGTCCTCTTAATACCTGGGGCACAAGTGAGATTTGATCTGCCAAAGATCGCTCACGCTTCTTCTCACCAAACGGAGGCGGCAATAATTTCGCGGCAATCTGCGGTGGCAACTCGGTCGCGATGTCTTGCCACTGCTGTACCAGCTTTGCTCCCGCCCCTTTAATAAGATAGTTCGTACCAAAGGAGTTCTTCGAGGTAATGTTTCCAGGGACCGCAAATACCTCTCGGTTTTGTTCGATTGCCAGCCGCGCCGTTATCAAAGAACCAGAATTTTCGGCCGCCTCAACCACGACGACTCCCAAACTCAAGCCACTAATGATGCGGTTTCGGTAAGGAAAGTTTTCCGCAGTCGGCGGCGTCCCAAGCGGAAACTGTGTAACAAGTGCACCACCGTTTGCCAGAATCTCCTCACCCAGTTTGTAGTGATCGCGAGGATAGTGCTGGTCCATTCCCGTTCCTAAAACCGCAACCGTTCTTCCGCTACCTTCCAACGCTCCCCGATGTGCAGCAGCGTCAATACCTCGCGCGAAGCCCGAAACCACTGTCACGCCCCGTTGGGCCAGGTCACGCGACAACATTACTGCCGCGTTCTGTCCGTAGGTCGAGCAACGCCGGGAACCCACTACAGCGACACAAGGTCGATCGAAACATTCGTCCCAGGCGCCCTTAACATAAAGCGTGATTGGCGGATCGAAGATCTCGCGCAGCAACGAAGGGTAGACACCGTCGTCCAGAATCAGAATCTCGGCGCCAAACTTCTTTACCGATTCGCTTTCGCGTTCGGCACGTTCCAACAGATCGCGTGCGATGATGCTGTCAACAGCTTCCGGCAGCAAACGCAGTTGCTCGAGTTGAGCCCTGGTTGCGTCGAAAACAGCTTCTGCGGAACCGAACCTCTCGAGTAATTTTGCTGCAGCTCGAGGCCCGATACCGGGAGTCATATTGAGCGCTACCCAATCACGAATCATGGTGAGGATGTCCTTTAGGGTTAATTCCAGTTTTGAAAGATCAAGGCCAAACTTCTCGGCATTTCCGTCTGGCGGAGGCGTGTAGGAATCGAACCTACCTGAGCCTGTTCTCACAGTCTCACTGACGGTTTTGAAGACCGCGCCGTTCACCAGAACAGATTCGCCTCCAGCAAGTCAGCGAGTTTTTCCGGCGCCGTTTCTAAAGAACGTTGTTGCCCGTGTCGCCGGAAGGCTGAAACCCTACGCGCCGTGAGGCGGGACTGTCAAGGCGACCTCCCGAGGAGCATAAACCCGACTCCTTGCTAAATCCTTTGCAACAAAAGGGATGCTTTCCCTGAATTAGTGCGTCTCACAGCGCCTTGACCGACCTCACTTGCGCCGCTATTATTTCATCTTCCGAACGAACGTTCGAACGCGCTGAGGGTCCAGGAAATTCGGGCCAGACGCTGTGGGAGAACGGCAATTGATGAGGTCCTGATGGTCAACTTTCAAATTAACCCTGAACACTACCAACACTGGAAACTCTCTATCGAGGGTCCCGTTGCTACCCTTTCAATGGATGTTCAGGAAGATCAAACTCTCAACTCAGGATACAAACTCAAGCTCAACTCATACGATCTGGGGGTTGATATTGAACTCGCGGACGCCATTCAGCGATTGCGTTTTGAGCATCCGGAAGTGAAGGTTGTCGTCTTAACGAGCCTGAAACCTCGCATCTTCTGCGCCGGCGCCAACATTTATATGCTGGGAACGTCCTCGCACGCGTTCAAAGTCAACTTCTGCAAGTTCACCAACGAAACCCGCTGCACAATCGAAGACGACTCGCACCATTCGGGCCGTCGTTACATCGCTGCGCTCAATGGAACCGCGTCGGGCGGAGGATATGAACTGGCGATCGCGTGTGACGAGATCTATCTGGTCGATGACGGTAACTCCGCAGTGTCTCTTCCTGAAGTTCCCCTGCTGGGTGTGTTACCTGGGACCGGTGGATTGACCAGACTTGTAGACAAGCGAAAGATTCGCAGAGACCGCGCCGATGTCTTCTCTACACTCGCCGAAGGATTGAAGGGAAAACGCGCGAAAGAGTGGGGGCTGATCGACGACTATTTTCCTACCAGTAAGTTTAAGGAGTCGATCGACGCACGCGTGGCGTCGCTGGCAGGCACCTCGGAAACAAAACCGATTGGGATCAAACTCAAGCCTCTCGCCTTCGAGTCAACGGACGATAGTCGCGAATACAACTACGTAAGTCTCAAACTTAATCGTGATCAGCGCTATGCGGATCTCACAGTACGTGGTCCAAAAGCGGATCTGCCTGGCACAACGGAAGCGATTCATGAGCTTGGTGACACTTATTGGCCCATTCAGGCATATCGCGAACTGGACGACACCTTACTTCACCTGCGCTTGAACGAACCTGAGATTGGATTGGTATGTTTGCGCACCGAAGGAGATATAGAAAACCTCCTTTCATTGGACCAGACGCTAACCACACATCGCGATCACTGGTTAGTCAGAGAAACGATACTGCACATGGCGCGGGTGCTGCGAAGGTTGGATCTAACTGCCAAGAGCTTCTTTGCCTTCGTTGAACCGGAAAGCTGTTTCGCTGGAAATCTTCTCGAATTGCTGCTCGCATCTGACCGCAGCTACATGCTGAATGATCCAGATCAATTGATCGAGCTTGCGTTGAGCGAGTTGAATACCGGAGCGCTGCCGATGAGTAATGGTCTGACACGTTTAGAGTCCCGTTTTCTCGCTGAGCCCGAGGCGGTCGATCGAATATTGAGTCACGAGGGACGTTTTAATACCGCTGAGGCAGACGAAGCCGGCCTGATCACATTCGCACCTGACGATCTGGATTGGGAAGATGAGATTCGGGTGGCGATCGAGGAAAGAACTTCTCTTTCCCCCGACGCCCTGACAGGAATGGAGGCATCGCTACGTTTTGCTGGTCCGGAAACGATGGACACGAAGATCTATGGTCGTCTGACAGCGTGGCAAAACTGGATCTTCCAACGACCTAACGCAGTCGGAGAGCATGGAGCACTAACAAACTACGGAAAGCCGACGCAGCCGCAATTTGATTTCAAGAGGACTTAAGTGCCTAAGAGGTATCAATGAACTTATACGAACGCATTCCTAACAATGTAAATCTCTCGGAAGACAAGAAACTTCAACGAGCGCTGGAGAAATGGCTGCCCGACTATCTCAAGTGGTGGAGCGAGATGGGCCCAGAAGGTTTTCAAGAGAAGGACGTCTACCTTCGCACGGCGATCAGCGTTGAGCCCGACGGTTGGGCCAACTTTGACTACGTGAAGATGCCCGATTATCGCTGGGGCATATTTCTTAAACCTGCCGAGCCAGACGCGAAGATCGGTTTCGGCGATAACTTTGGGCAGCCCGCCTACCAGGACGTGCCCGGTGAGTTTCGCAACAGTCTGCGGCGGATCATCGTGACGCAAGGCGACACCGAACCTGCTTCAGTCGAACAGCAGCGACAGCTTGGCAAAACGTGCCCTTCTCTTTACGACCTCAGAAATCTTTTTCAGGTGAATGTTGAAGAGGGCCGGCACCTGTGGGCCATGGTCTATCTGCTGCATCGTTATTTCGGTCGTGACGGCCGTGAAGAAGCCGATGCGTTGCTCGAGCGACGCAGCGGTAACCCTGACAAGCCGCGCATTCTCGAGGCCTTCAATCAACCGTGCGATGACTGGCTCAACTTCTTTTGCTTCACGATGTTCACCGATCGCGACGGCAAATATCAGCTTTCGGCACTGGCGGAATCCGGCTTTGAGCCACTCGCACGTACCTGCCAGTTCATGCTTACCGAAGAGGCGCACCATATGTTTGTCGGTGACACGGGAATTGGCCGTGTTGTGAAACGTACGGCGCAGTTGATGAAAGAGGGTGATGTCCGCGAACTCGGCGGCATTCCACTCAACATCATCCAGCGCTACATCAATTTCTGGTACAGCTACTCGCTGGATCTGTTTGGCGGTGAGATCAGTTCGAACTCGGCAGACTTCTTCGCGGCCGGTCTCAAGGGGCGGTACAAGGAGCAGGAACAATACGAGGATCACCTGGCAACGAATGAGAGCTTCACGATGAAAGTTATTGAGGATGGAAAGATCCAGGATCGTGAGGTGCCGCTTCGAAATGCTTTGAATGAGCTGCTGCGAAACGAGTACGTGAAGGATTGCGAGAAGGGGTTGGCGCGCTGGAACAAGATTCTCGCTGAAGAGGGTTTAGGTGAGCGAATCTACCTTCCAAACACACGCTTTCATCGCCACGTAGGAGAGTATGCAGGGCACTATTTTGATCTCGAAGGCAACTTGATCACGCGTGAGGAATTTGAAAGTCGAAAGATGCAGTGGCTGCCGAGTCTCGAAGATCGCGAGTATGTTCGCAGCTTGATGAAGCCAGTCACAGAACCTGGAAAGATCGCTAATTGGATCGCCCCACCCGCTGCCGGGATCAAGGGCAAGCCGTTCGAGTTTGAGTATGTGAAGCTCTAAGAATGTCGGATTAGCATAGATGAACGGCTTTGAACAAACAGACATTTGCGTTCCAGCTGTGCCACACCCTTGCGGTAAGCCTTCGGCTTACCGTTAGTCCAGCTTGAATTTCAGGCTATGCCTAACTGTGACTCTTTGAGGCATAGCCTCGACAGAATATTTGAGAATGTGCGGTAAGCCTCAGGCTTACCGCAAGGAGTGCGGCTGAGCCGACTCTTGGGATGGTATTTGCAATGAAAACTAGTAGTGATGCAGTAACACAAAATCCCCAATCTGCCTCCCCCGACCTCTCTCGCTACGATCAAAAACTCGAATTCATCCTGCGTACTGCCTCTCGGATCTTTGCGGAGAAGAGTTATCACTCAACCTCCATGCGTGATATCTCCCGAGCAACCAATGTCAGTCTCGCTGGTCTATATCACTATTGCAGTTCCAAAGAAGAACTACTTTTCCTCATCCAGGACAACTGTTTCGGTCATGTACTCGAGCGTCTGAAACTCCGACTCGAAAACGCCCATGACCCGCGCGAAAAGCTGCGCCTCTTTGTCGAGAATCATCTCGCCTTCTTTGCCGCAAACATGGCGGAGATGAAGGTCCTGTCTCATGAGTCTGAATCGCTCGAAGGCGAGATGTTCGAGAACGTTTCTGGCAAGAAGGAGGAGTACACTCGCCTGGCCCGAAAGATTCTCGGTGAATTGCAGGAATCGCTCCCGGAGCAACGCCGCCCCATCGATCTAACAGTGGCCACGTATGCGATTTTCGGAATGATGAACTGGATCTACAACTGGTATGATCCTTCCGGTCCATTAACGGTTGATCAGTTGGTCGAGAACATCACGCGACTCTTCGTCAGCGGTTTTCTGGGTGGTGCCCAGTTAGATGAGTTCGAGATCTCGTCAGCCGAACCTGCCGAGAGCTTGAGTGTCTGGCGAGGCAGTGGCCCATCTGATCAGTAAGAGAAACGGAGTCTAACAATAAGTGCAAACCGAAATGCAAAGCGAACGCGAGCTGATTCAGTATCGAGTAACCGACGGCGTTGCTGTAATGACGCTGAATGATCCGCCCGCGAATACCTACACCTACGAGATGATGCAGCAGTTGGATCGCTGCATCCTTGCGGCGAGGATGGACGATGCTGTGCAAGTCATCGTCATCACCGGAAATGGTGAGAAGTTTTTTTCTGCGGGTGCGAACATCAACATGCTCGGTACTGTGACCCCGGCTTTCAAGTACTCGTTCTGCCTGCATGCCAACGAAACGATGTGTCGCCTTGAACAAACTCCGAAGCTTGTGATCGCGGCAATCAATGGCCATTGCGTAGGCGGTGGTCTCGAAGTCGCGTTGGCCGCTGACATACGTGTGGCTCGGAAAGGGGCCGGCAAGATGGGCTTGCCGGAAGTTTCACTCGGCGTACTTCCAGGTACGGGAGGCACGCAGCGATTGTCTCGCATCGTGGGTAAGTCTAGATCGATCGAACTGATGGCTACGGGCGAACTGTTTGATTTTGAGAAAGGTGAAACACTGGGAATCATCAACCAGATATTCGACGCTGATACTGCCGCTCAGTTCATGGACCAGGTTATGGATTACGCCCGTGGGTTTACAACACCAAACCGCGCGGCCCTGGCGGTCGGTCGAATTAAACGGAGTGTGCAAACTGGAGCGGAGATTCCACTCGAGTCCGGCTTAGCACTCGAACGCGAACTACAACAGCAACTCTTTCAATCAGAGGACGCGAAGGAAGGCCTCGAAGCGTACGCAGCGAAGCGCAAGGCAGAGTTTCGAGCGAAATGAGTGAAGATCGGGGACTTGCATTTACGATTGACGAGTGACGATTGACGATTGCTTGTGGATGTAGAGACCTCTCATCTTGAAGGTCGTCGTGATGTAAATCAAATCGTTAATTGACAAATCGAAAATCGTCACCGCCATCGACCTCTCGTGATCGGAGATCCAAACGCAGTCGATTTAGGATAAGTCGTCGTGATGTAAAATCAAATCGTCAATTGACAATCGAAAATCGTCAATGGTCACATGATCTACGAGCACATCGACGTCAAAGAAGAATCCGGCATTGTCACCATCACGCTCAATCGGCCTGAGAAGCTGAATGCGCTTGCTGGTCACATGCGCCGCGATCTTGCTGAAGCGCTTGAGCACGCAGGTAGTGACCGCTCGATTCGCGTCGTGGTGATAACGGGCGCCGGTCGCGCCTTCTGTGCTGGAGGCGACGTTGGTTTCATGGCCGAGTTGATTCAGCGCAACGATGCGGAAGAGTTTTCTCGCTTGCTCGGCGCCGCACGTC
>DATBMP010000443.1:0-7061 GCA_036554845.1 Pyrinomonadaceae bacterium | reverse complement strand
CACTCCATAGGTCCTTGGACCACTTCCGGCTATTGGCGATCGCAGCCCTATTTTCGCGAAACGCGAACACGGTGTTATCATTTCAATAAGCCCTTATTTCCCCTTTGATGCTCCCTGATCCCCCTGCGTTTTTGTAAGAGTCATGTCCAGAGAAGCGATCCAGAAGTCCGCCGTGTCTTCACCATCCACGCCCGAGTTGCCGCTCGAGCTTTATCATCAGATCTTCATGCACTCCCGCGAGGCCATCGCAATCATTGGTGCCGACGGGCGATACATACAACAAAACGCCGCTCACCAGGCAATTCTTGGTTACTCCGATGAAGACATCAAAGGGAAGACGCCTGCGATTCATATGGGCGAGGAAGCATTTCACGACGTCGCTGCCGAACTCGACGCCACGGGCGAATACCTCGGAGAGATCAGTTGCAAATCAAAGACTGGCAAGCACATTAAGATCGAGCTCTCTGCTTTCGCTATGAAGGGGAACTCTGGCCAACCGTTGTGCTTCGTCGGTATTAAGCGAGACATCACCGAACAGAAACTTGCCGATGAAGTAAAGCAGGAATTCCTTGAACGCGAAAGTGCGGCGAGGGCCGATGCGGAACAAGCCAATCGGTTGAAGGATGAGTTTCTCGCGACGCTCTCACATGAACTGCGCACGCCCTTGAATGCCGTGATCGGTTGGTCGCGAATGTTGAAGTCTGGTCGATTGGATCCTGAGAGTGCTAGTCACGCCTTGCAAGTAATCGAACGAAACGCATGGGCGCAAAAACAGATCATCGAAGACATTCTTGATGTCTCGAGAGTCATTACAGGAAAACTTCAACTCAAAGTTGGGCCGCTGGATCTAGTCTCGGTTGTTGAGAGTGCGCTGGATGCCGTTCGCCCTGCAATGGAAGCGAAGGCAATCAGGGTGGAAACGATCATCGATGCAAATTTGCGGATGATCAACGGCGATGCTGATCGATTGCAACAGGTGATTTGGAACCTGCTTTCGAACGCCGCCAAGTTCACGCCATCTGGCGGCAGTGTTGAGATTCGTGTGTCGCAAGCGGGAGCGTACGTTCAGATTCAGATTAGCGACACTGGACCAGGCATCGCGTCCGCCTTTCTGCCCCACGTATTTGAGCGTTTTCGTCAAGCTGATGGCTCGACGACACGCATGCATGGTGGGCTCGGGTTGGGATTGGCGATCGTGCGTCACCTGGTCGAGCTACATGGCGGTGTCATAACCGCGGAGAATCGAAAGGAAGGTACGGGCGCAATCTTTAGCGTGAGACTGCCGATACCAACCGGTGAATTGCGTCCGGAAACGTTGGCAAGTGCGGCGTCGGTATTCAAGGAACCGGAAACTGAGCTGGTAAATCTTGACGACCTGAAGATTCTGGTAGTTGATGACGAAAGTGACGCGCTGGATTTGATCTCGATGGAGCTGACGCAACACGGGGCACAAGTAAAGGGTGTCAATACTGCGACCGAAGCGTTGGCATTGCTCTCAAACAACGACTTTGATCTTTTGATCAGCGATATTGGAATGGCTGCCATGGATGGATATGACTTTATGCGGCAAGTTCGTCGTCTTGAAGCGGGCAAGGCGAAACGGATTCCAGCGGTTGCACTTACTGCCTATGCACGAGTGCAGGACCGCATGCGAGCGATTCTCGCGGGGTACAACACCCACGTTCCAAAACCGGTTGAGGCGCATGAGTTGGTCACGATCGTTGCGAGTTTGGCGGGACGGTTGGGGAAGAGTTGAGGAGGCGGTTGTCGGTTATCAGTTGAAAATTGGGAATTGGGGCTTTGGTCTTGGGTTTTTGCTCTGCTCAACATCTTCCGTGCCTCCGCGAATCTCTGCGCTTAATTGTCTGGTATCGGAGCGGAGCAAAGGCCAAAACCTAAAGACCAAAGTCCCAAAGAACTACTGACAACTGACAACGGACCAGTGACCACTGACAACCTGCCCGTACTACAGCATGTCAAAACGATGCACCTGGGCCACGACGGACCTTTCCATCCAGTACCACGACAAAGAATGGGGCGTCCCTCTCCATGATGACCGAGCACTCTTTGAGTTTCTCATCCTCGAAGGAGCACAGGCAGGACTAAGTTGGGAAACGATCTTGCGAAAGCGCGAAAACTATCGTGCTGCCTTTGATAATTTCGACGCTGCCAAAGTGGCTCGGTATAACGATCCCAAAGTTCAGAAGCTGCTCGCTAACGACGGAATCATTCGCAACCGTTTGAAGGTACGCGCGGCGATACTGAACGCGCAGTCGTTTCTTCAAGTCCAAAAAGAATTTGGTTCCTTTGATCATTATGTCTGGCAGTTTGTAGATAATCGGCCCATCAAGAGAAAACGTGGGTCGCCGATTGTGGCAACGACTCCGATCTCAGATCAGCTCAGCAGGGACCTGTCACGCCGTGGATTCAAATTTGTCGGCTCAACAATCTGTTACGCGTTTATGCAGGCAGTTGGGATGGTGAACGATCACGATGCGGCCTGCTTCCGGTATAGGGAAGTGTGAGGAGCGGTCAGTTGTCGTTTGTTCTTTGGGTCTTTGGATTTGGTCTTGAAGATTTGGTCTTGAGCTTTGGTTAGGTCTTGCGTTCTTTGGTTTGAGGCTCCGCGCGCTCTCCGTCTCTGCTACCTCTGCGGTTGCTGTCCGTTGTCGAGGTTAATAGTCGAGACAGGAGTTAACGCAGAGATGCAGAGACGCAAAGGACACAGAGCCAATCCAAAACCAAAGACCTAAGACCCAAGACCAAAGACCGAATACCCAGCCGTCAATTTCCCTTACCCTCGAGTACTGACATTGACTCTCCTCGCTCCTTAAGGAATATTTGTCCTGCTTCGCTTCCTATCTTGAGACCGCAACAACACTCATGAGGACTCAATCAATGCGCCCAATAGCGTTATTCGTGATCTTTGTCGGGCTTGGCTCACTCTCATGTCAGACCTATCAGACTGGACTGCAACAGGGGGCCACGCGCGTTGATGACACTGCCGCTGTAGCAACACTCAGAAGCATCGGCGTGGCCCAGAGGATGTACAGCCTAGCCAATGGAGGTCAATACGCTACGCTGGAAGAACTGGTCCAGGGTGGTTACCTGGACCAAAGTCTCCAATCATCCAAAGACTACAACCTGCGAGTGGTCGTCAAACCGGCTTCTTCGGGTGAGGACGCATTCTTTAGCTGCAACGCTGACCCAGTTGGCAACAACACAGGACGTCACTTTTACATCGACTCCACTTCAAATCAGATCCATGTCAATCCAAACCAATCTGCGTCCGCCCGGGACGATGTTCTTCAGTAACCAACACAAACGGTTTTGCGCACAGACACTGCTGTTGCTGCTTGTGATCTTCGTGCCGTCTGTGTGCCTGGCCCAGCAAGAAAAAGTTCGGTCATATCGTCGCGCGCAAGAACAACGAATCCTTGATGAATATCTGCGGTTGCTGGCGATACCCAACGTCGCCTCAGACACCGAGAACATTCGCCGCAACGCTGCTTTCATCACCGAGATGATGAAAAAGCGTGGTCTTAATCCACGGCTACTCGAAGCCCGAGAAGCCAAGGTCCCACCGGTAGTCTTCGGCGAGTGGAAAGTTCCCGGCGCCACTCGCACGTTAATTCTCTACGCTCACTATGACGGTCAACCAACTGATCCCCGGCAGTGGACGGGCACACAACCATGGCAACCAGTGTTTCGCTCGGACGCTCTGGAAAAAGGTGGGTCGATTTTGCGACTACCCTTGCCCTCGCCGATCAATCCCGAATGGCGCATCTACGGGCGTTCGGCTTCGGATGATAAAGCCGGCGTGATGGCCATACTCACAGCAGTCGAAGCATTGAAAGCGAATAACATATCTCCCACTTCTAATCTCAAATTTTTCTTTGAAGGCGAGGAAGAAGCGGGCTCGTCTCATCTGGCAGAGATCATCAACACGCATAAAGAACTTCTCGAAGCGGACGCGTGGTTGATCTGCGATGGCCCAGTGCATCAATCGGGACGCAAACAGGTGGTCTTCGGAGTTCGTGGTGACACAAACGTTGACGTCACGGTTTACGGTGCGAAAAGACCGTTGCACAGTGGGCATTACGGAAACTGGGCGCCAAATCCCGCACTAATTCTCGCCAGACTGTTGAGCTCAATGAAAGACGTCTCTGGCCGTGTTGCCATAGCTGGTTGGTATGACGATGTCGAGCCACTGAGCGAAGCAGAAAGGCAGGCGATCGCCAGCGCTCCGCAATATGATCCGGAACTGAAGTCGCAACTGGGACTCGCGAATACTGACAACTCGGACAAATCACTGCTCGAACTGATCCACGAACCATCACTAAACGTAAACGGGATCAGCAGTGGCGACGTGGGAGAGCTTGCCCGAAATGTGATACCAACCACGGCGACGGCCGTATTGGATCTGCGCATGGTGAAGGGCAACGATTACAACCGGCAGGTCGAGAAATTGATCGCCCACATTCGCAAGCAGGGCTTTCATGTCATTGATCGCGATCCCACAGACGACGAGAGACAGAAGCATCCGCGCATCGCAAAAGTCGTGCATCGTTCCGGTGGTTACAACGCTGAACGAACATCGATGAACCTGCCTATCTCTCTGTCTGTGATAGCCGCAGTCCAATCAGCCTCAGCGCAGCCAATCGTAAAATTGCCTACGTCGGGAGGCAGCTTGCCGTTATCGATCATCACCACGCACCTCCGCACCGTAACCATCACGGTCCCGATCGCGAACTATGACAATAACCAGCACGCGGAGAACGAAAACATCCGATTACAGAATCTTTGGGATGGCATTGAATTGATGGCCGCGCTGATGACAATGAACTGAAGGCCGATTTTGAAGACGAAACCGAGAATCACTAGATATGAAAACGCCTGATCTTATGCGCAAGACCACCGCTGTCATTGCTTCGTTCCTGTTCATGATTGCCTCTTGCTCTCCGGCGCTCGCCTGGGGAGACGCGGGTCATCAAACAGTCGGACGGATTGCTTCGCTTCGGGTTAAGCCGCAGACCGCGAACAAGATCAATCAAATATTGAAGCAGGGTGAAACACTTGCCAGCGTGTCGACCTGGGCCGACTCGGTGAAAGATCGAATGGGAGAGACGGATCCGGATCCAGATACAAATGCGTTTCTCCAGGACATGGCCCACAATGAACGAAACCGCGAATGGCATTACGACGACCTGCCACTTGGATGCGCCAGTTATGATACATGCACGGGGTTCACACCTGACAACGACGTGGTCCATCTCATCAACATCTGCATTCGAACCCTTCAAGGGTACCCTGATCCAAATCGGCCACTTAGTAAACGCAACGCACTCAAACTACTGGTCCATTTCATTGGCGACATGCATCAACCACTTCATATAGGCTGCGGGTTTATCGACGAAGCGGGACCGAATGGGACCATTTTGATCGCCCGCAATCCGACGGTGATTCGCCAACGCAATCTGGAGCATGATCGCGGCGGTAACCAGTTGGTCATCGACAGGCAGCGAAAGAGGCTGCATTCGTATTGGGACTTTGATCTGGTGCGTGTGCTGATGACATTCACGAATAGGCCGAATTCAGATCAACTAGCGACGTTTCTCAAGGGTTCGGTTACGCCAAGTGTGAACTGGAATCCGCGTGGTCCAGTGAACACGTGGGCGTCCCAATGGGCTACCGATTCTTTGAATCAATCTCGGAACCACACATATCGAGGTGTACGTATACTGAGGAAGCGAACGATTCCTGTTCTGAGGAACGACGAACCGGTAGTTCGCAACGGCGAACCACAAATGGAGACGGTTTACGACATCTCAAAGCCCGCGAACTACGAACGCTTAAATCGTGAAGTGGTCAGGCAGCAACTGGCGAAAGCGGGATTCCGGTTGGCGAAGTTGTTGGATGAGATATTTGGTTGATCGTGATGTTAGTTGGTCAGGGTCAGAGGTCACTTGTTCAGTGGTCATTTGTTCGGTGGTCATTTGTTCAAAGGTCATTTGTTCAGTTGTCAGTGGCCAGTCGCCAAAGATATCAGGTTGGGAAGGGTGGTTTACCCCCGCCGGTTTCGGTTGCACAAAGCCGAGAAGGTTTTGGCGCCGCACCTAAAGATTGAGTTCATGCAACCAAACCGGCGGGGGTAACCACTCTTCCCAACCTGATATCTTTGGCAACTGATCTCTGACCTCTGACTACTGAATATGATTACTGACCTCTGACACCACTGATCACTGACCACTAATCACTGACCACTAATCACTGATCACTGATCACTGACAATTGACCACTGACTACCGATCACTGACGATTTGCCATGAACAAAATCAACCTGACTCAAAAATTGTCGCTTATCAACGAGCACTGGCAACCACACATCGTTGCTGAACTGAACGGTCAGCTCGTAAAGCTCGTGAAGTTCATCGGGCCTTTCACCTGGCATCACCATGAAGTTGAAGACGAACTGTTCCTGGTTCTCAAAGGTCGATTTCGCATGGAGTTCCGTGAAGCTGATGATTCAACGGAACGCGCACTTTGGATTGAGCAAGGCGAGATGATCGTCGTGCCGCGAGGCGTCGAGCACCGTCCGGTCGCTGATGAAGAATGCGAAGTGATGCTTTTTGAACCCGCTTCAACTCTGAACACTGGAAACGTCGAAAATGAATTTACCGTGCCGCACCTGAAAAAGATCTAGAAGGTTTTCGCTGAGGTGTGTGAATATACGCGCACTTCTCTAAATGGAGGCTATCCCTTGAAGAAACAGATTCCCCTGCTCCTCTTATTAATCACATTACTGTTCACAACAAGTTCGGCCGTTTCCGCCCAGGAAGCGTTGCGTGCCACTACCTCGCCTAACCAGGCCGTCCTCAGTTCATTGTCCACGCTCCCCGAAGCCGACGTGCTCGTTTACGTCAATCCGCCGCGCATCCTCAACGAAGCCGTTCCCAAGTTCATGCCTGAGAAGGATGTGGCGCAGATGCGAACAGCATTTGAAGACATCCGCAAGAACGTTGGAGTTGATCCGTCAAAGGTTGAGTACATCGTTATCGCAT
>DATBMP010000426.1:0-15816 GCA_036554845.1 Pyrinomonadaceae bacterium | reverse complement strand
ACTACTTCTGCCTTTGGGGTCTCGATGTTGTAATCCGAAACGTCGCCTTTGAAATGACGATAATCGCTCCACTCGTAGGTTTTATTCATATCACCGCCGCCAAATAGTAAGACCTTTATTGAAAGGTTGATCTGGGCCAATCTCGGAAGCCAAACACCTTCCTCCATTCTGGTCTGTTCCATGACCAGCGTTGCACCCGGACGAAGCGACAACAACAACCCACCGGCCATTTTGAAACCTTCAGCCAAACGCGCTTCCAGTCGTATCACCTGCTTGTCAGCCGGATCGATCCAAACGACTCCCACGAGTTTTGAAATCAGATCTTCCTGACGATTCGACGGTTTGAAACCGGGCCGAGGCCGAAAGTCAAAAACTACCGCCTCACGATCGCGGAAGCGTTCCCTTCGAGGAGAGACAAACTCGCATACTTTGAGGAACTGCGAAATCGCGACGTCGTCATCCTGATCTTCACCTTGCGCGGTGTTGCGCCGAAGTCTTTCGGCCTTCCGCTTCTGTTCCCTGGCCTCGTCCTTCTCGCGGTCTCGTTCGGCCTTGAGAAACTCTTCCTGGACCCTCTTCTCTTCCTTTGCAGCCCGTTCAGGCGAAAGTGGCACTCCATTCTCACTAATCAGTTTCAGAATCGGTTCGCGATTGGCGATCGGAAAGACCTCAAACTCTTTAACCGTCTCTTTCTTTATCTCACCCTTGCTGTTGATCTGACGATCGATCTCCTTTTGCCGAAACGAGTACTCGGTGAAACGCTTCTCAACCTCTTCCTGATTACGTCCCACAGTTCTAAGCAGATCAGCGACATTCAACGGTTCAGCAGCTGGCGCATCAAATACGGTAACTGCGATCCCCTGGTTGTAGCGGGCCTTTTCGAGGACGAGTGTTATGTCACCTGCACCTGGCAAACGAATCTGAACGCGGTGTGGTTGCATTAGACCGAGTTCCGGTCGGTAGTCCGAAAAGCGAGTGGTAACTCCACGCGCGTGATCATCGATGCGGAGAATGAGACCTGTAGTCTTGCTAAAGTGGTAAACGAGTTTCGCGCCTGCCCGCGTGGAAAACTCAACAACAAAAGTTGATTCACTTTCAACCGCACCACTCGGAACAACTCGCGCCGCAACATTCGACTTCTTGTAATCGAGTAACTGACGAGCGTCCAGAATCGATCTCAGTTTTGCCGCTCCACTCTCCATTCCAGTTAGTGTCCGCACCTGACCATCGAGTCCTTTAAACCAAGCGGAACTAGAATTGGCAGCCGAGATAACTTGACCGCCTGGCAATGTCAGCGCCATTAGCGAAGAACTCGGTGCTTTCAGTTTGGTGCTGGCAACACCAACGGCTTCGTCGTTGATGTTCACTCGCCAGTCAAAAACCGCGTCACGCACCGCTGCGATCCGCTTCTTTCCCCCGATGGACCTTAGGTACTTATCAACAATCTTGTCGGCGGAAGGAAGTTTTTCCTTGACCTGTGTCTGTGAGGTGACAGCCGCAGGGAAGGTGAGGCAAAAGATCAAGAAGGTCAGGAGTGCGGCAACGGACTTTAGTGGCCGCACTCCTTTCCCTTCATGTCTTTGTGCAATTGAAGTAAGCGAGTTATTGAGAAGCAACTCTTTAGGCTTTCTTCTTCGATTTCTTTGCAGCTTTCGCGGGAGCTTTAGCTGCTCCTTTTTTAGTACTAGCTCGTCTTGCATCGTTGCGAGATCGCTCTTCTTCAGCCATCGCAGCTTGGTTCTTATGGAATTCGAATTCGTTCAACTGCTCCGGATTCATCTTGTAACGAGCGATATTTCTGGCGGGTTCCTTTGGCATTGTTGGCTTCCTCCCTCGTTCGCAAAATTGACTGACTTGACACTGCAAAGTCGCGGTTCGTATATTGCAGACTCACTGCGAAACCGACCCGCGTTTCCTTTGATGCCGGCTTAGCTCAGTTGGTAGAGCGTCTGATTCGTAATTAGAAGGTCGCCGGTTCAATTCCGGCAGCCGGCTCCAAAAATTTCCCCTCCCACAAGCAACAATCTCATAAACCGGGTCTCCGATCATTCTTCTTTATAGAGAAGTTGTGCAACCCCGTTGACACGCATCTTAGAACAGGTATATAAGGCCCTCAATCAAAATGAGTTGCGGAGTCTCCCTACTTCCGCTTCCACCGGTTGAAAGTCTTCCAAAAGGTTAGGATGCCCGATAACCTCCGGTGGTTAAGAATCCGCCAAGATTTCCCACTGACTTACTAAGAACAGGGATCAATCTTTCCATTTGGCCGGGTTGACGGCTACGGTGTGCAAAGCCCCAGACTCCGTAACTGATTTCAATCTGATGCATCCTGCCAGCTTCCTCCCAAACGATTTCAAGAACAAACAGGGGTCGGCAAACCGTCTCGGGGTGATCTCGCACTGTCCCACCTGGATGGTTCGCCTCAATTACTGATCTTTAAGTGCGAAGCAAGGAAGGTCAAAATGCCCAGAAATATATCAGCGTACGCCTACGCGATTGCGTTCTCGCTCCTTTTAGCCGCATCAACCTCAGCTCAAGAGAAGTCTGTGATTGTCCCGGTCGTTGCTGCGCCGGCAACTAACGACCGCGCACAGGATCTGTTAAGCGGACCCGTTAGACGGGTTCGAGTAGAACGAGCCAAAATTCACCTTAAAGACGGCAAGTTAGTCGAAGCACCGCGGACCGCCGAGACCGTCGTGACTTACGACTCATCCGGCAAGCGGATAGACACTCTACCTTCACCGAGTGATCGAACTTCATTAGGCGCCAAGGAAACGTATAAACATGATGAGAAGGGAAATGTCGTCGAATCAATGCTGTGGAGCGACGATGGCTCGCTGCTGAGCAAAGAAGTATTCGCCTACGAGTTCGACGAGTTGGGTAACTGGAGGAGGCGGACCAGGTCCATTGCTGTTTATGAGAACGGCAACATCAGTTACGAACCAGTAGAGGTTACGTATCGAACCATCACGTACTACTTTGATCAGTCAGTTGCCAGGTTAGCAAATCCAACCGACGAAGATCTTTCAAAAGCTTCATCGGTTAGCAACGGAAACTTGTTGGCCCACGCCAATCCGCCAACAAGCAAATTGGCTGATGCCTCAGAAGCGCCAAAATCCACAGCGGTCATCGCATCCGATGATAGCGTGAATACGAAGGAAGAAAATTTACCCGTGGTCCACCTTTCGGAAGAAGCGCTGCGAAAGGCTCTGGTTGAACTTCCGGAAGCGGATTACCCGACTGAGGCGAAGAGTGCGAACCTTGAAGGCAAGGTCGAAGTTCAAGTGACCATCAATGAAAAAGGTGAAGTGACAAACGCCCGAGCCATCTCCGGCAATCCTCTGTTGACTGATGCCGCGACTAAAGCTGTCAGCAAAGCGCGATTTGCTGCTAACAGACTCACGAACCAACCTGCCCATGTTGTTGGCCTGCTAACTTACCAGTTCTCGCTGGAACAAAAGAGATTGTCGGTTCTAGAAACTCCCGATACCGAGAGACTTGTCGTTGCGGATGTTCGAGGCAGTGAGTATCGCGTTTCGCGCAGTGTGTCGGCAGTTGAAAGCGCTGCGACATCAAGCCCGAATGAGACAGCTCCAACCACCTCGCCGGTTCTAGCAGAAAAGAGTTCTTTACTGGCTCGCGAGCCAGTTCCTGGAACACCATTCGAAAAAGGAATCGCCAGCTTAAATGCCGCAAACTTTGAAGCAGCAGTCGGGTTTTTCCGAGAGATGGTTCAGCGCGACCCTAACGATGCCGCGGCTTATTACAAACTCGGGTTAGCCTATTCCTCGATGGGAAAACATCAGGAAACGATAGGGGCTTACAAAAAGGCGATTCGTTTGAAGCGAGGGCTTGCCAGCGCAGACGCGTTTTACCGCCTGGGGAGTGCTTACGTTGCAACCGAAGATTATCGTGAAGCTGTCGAGCCCTTGAAACAGGCCATTTACATAATTCGAGCGCAGGTCCTGGGACCGGATCCGTCGAGAGACTCCTCGCGCGATCCATCTGAAGCAGAAGTCCGCTACGCTCTGGGACTCTGTTATTACGGTGCTGCTTCGTTTCGCAACGCGACGAATGAATTTCAGGAAGCCTTGCGCTTGAAACCAGATTTTTCGAACGCTCGTTATGGTCTGGGGCTGTCACTATTAGCGACCGGTGACAAACGTTCGGCCGAGAAGGAGGAAGCTGCGCTACGAAAACTGAAGTCGCCCCTTGCAGATAAACTCGCTGGCTTACTTCTATCACCCGTAGTTCGACGAAACAGAGTATTCTGAGGTTGATGAGTATTGATCGCTCGCGAATCGCGCAGTTTCAATCTGAAGGATATCTGGTTCTCAACGATTTTGTAGATGTGGTCCAGTGCGCTGACTTGCGACAGCGTGCCGAACAACTCGTCCACGCATTTGACCCTGATGGAATAATTTCGATCTTCTCCAGCCGCGCACAGAATCGTCTCACTGACGATTACTTCCTCGAATCAAGCAGCAAGATACGATTCTTCTTCGAGGAAGATGCCTTCCTTCCAGACGGCACTCTAAAACAGCCCAAGGAACGTTCGATCAACAAGATCGGACACGCGCTCCATGATCTGGATCCGACTTTCAGTCGGTTCTCACGTGTACCTGTGCTCAAACAGCTGGTATCGGATCTGGGCGTCACCGATCCACTGTTGCTGCAATCGATGTATATCTTCAAGCAGCCCAGGATCGGTGGTGAGGTCACTTGTCATCAGGACAGCACGTTTCTTTACACCGAACCTAACGACATCCTCGGACTTTGGTTCGCGCTTGAAGACGCAACGATTGAAAACGGATGCTTGTGGGTAATTCCACGAGGTCATCGGCTCGGATTGAAATCACGTTGGATAAGGACCGGAGAGAATTCGATGCAGTTTGAGGTTCTGGATTCAACTCCTTTTCCTGAGGATCAACTGATCCCACTCGAAGTATCTGCTGGAACCCTGATCGTGCTGAACGGTCTGCTTCCTCATCGAAGCCTGGCAAACCGTTCAGCCAAATCTCGTCATGCCTATACGCTGCATGTAATCAGCAGTAACTCTCACTATCCCAAATCAAACTGGTTACAGCGACCTGCCGAAATGCCGCTACGTGGCTTCGAATAGGTGGAGGCCACGGCTTGTCACGTGAAAGTTCACACTACCTGTTTCACGTCGAGCTATGCGTTGCGGCAAGCGTGAGACTCTCGAGCAGGCCAATAGCATCTTCAAAAGTAGCAGAGAGCGGTATTGCCCCTGGAGGTATCAATCCGTCTAGAGGTTTAAACTATTGTATTTACAGAGTTTAATTTGAGGGACGAAGCAGACCGCGGAAGATACCTTGGACCAAAACGTTTGTAGCTGGGAGGGTCAGCGGCTTAAGCTCCGAATTGGCGGGATGCAGTTCAACATTAGCGCCGCGGCGAAAGAGCCTCTTAAGAGTTGCTTGATTCTCTTCAACGATTAGGGCCACCACTATCTCACCATCATGAGCATCAGTTCGATTCTCGATCAAAGCAATGTCGCCATCACAGATGTGTTCGTCGATCATCGAATCGCCCTTGACCTTCAACGCGAAAACACGATCCGGATGAACACGACCGAGTAAAAATCTTGGCACTGGGATCGTCTCTTCAGATTCGACAACGTCTAACGGAGCGCCGGCGGCAATTCTGCCCAACAACTTGATCTCGCAAAGAGCGTCGGTGTCGTCCACCTTAACGTTCAGCGCAAATCCATCTTCATGCTCGCGAGTAAGAAGACCTCGCTTCTCGAGTGCCGCGATGTGTTTTGCGATTGTTGCTCTTGACTTGACTCCGAAGTGTCTGGCGATTTGAGCGTAGGAAGGTTCGTAACCGTGTCGTTCGAGAAATCGAGTTATGTAGTCGAGAATCTCTTTCTGTCGTTGCGTACGTGGGAGCATATGAGCCGTAAGATTTTCTCGAATTGTCGTTGACACCAGTTAGATGAAGTGTAGTGGCCCCGCGGGTGACGAGAGATTCTATGGCGCACAAACAAACGCGTCAAGCATTTGTTCGTGCGCATGTGTTAAGTGTGTTTGCTGTAGTGATTCTCTTGAAGCGAGATCGTGGTGCGTGCTCTAACGAATAGAGTAGCGCGCGAGCGTCCGAGGAACGATGCGTACGCTAGTTGGCATCTCAGACAATGACATCGGCTTACTCATCAAAACGTCGCTCGCCTTCTTTTTGTAAACGGCTTCATTCAGATCGTTGTCAGGTCGGATAACTGCACCTTTCAATGCCGCACCTATGAACGCACCCTTACTTCGCGAGTAAGAAAGAATGCCGGCGTCGAGTGTTAGGTTTGTTGACGCTGCTGCTTCCCGTCCAACTGGACCAGCCACAACCCCAGCTTCGCCGCCCATCTCAAACTTATCCTCCAAGAGACCCTTGATGCCATCTTCGTTCATGATCAGAAAAACGTAATCGTTCTTCTGCGCTCCGATCTGCGCACCAAAGCTCCCGCCACTCAGATTAAAAAAGGCAGGCGCGCTCCAACCATTTCTCAATCGTCTGCTGATCACACCCTGACCGCCGCGTCCACCCACAATAAAAGCCGCTTTGATCACGCCAGGAAAGATTGCGATCGCCTCTGCCTTATCGAGCAACTCCTTCGGTATCGCCTTGTCTCGGACATTCATAATCTCAGTAAAGGTCTTCGCTGCTTCTCTTGAATGGCGAGCGGCGTCGTCCAACCGCGACTTGTTTTGGGCATGAGTACCACTCGCACTTACCACTAGAAGCGCGACGCCCAGTGCGGCCGTTGTAAAGTTCTGAATCCTGATTTCCATCAAATTTCCTCCAATAATTGTCCTGTTTTTTTAATTATGGCTTGCCTGGACAACGGACATTGCAATCGTCTCGGGATGATGCTTTTAGTTTGCCCAGGCGACTGAACAGTATCACCGATACGGAACGGGAAAGACAGTGTTCACTCTTTGAATACCGAACAGTGCGAACGGTTGGCCGAGCGTCGCGCATCAGCGAGCCTCTCGGTCTGATGTGGCAGTGTTTCTCCAGGCGGAGCAGATCTTCTCAGCGCTCAAAGCGATTCGCCCATGCGAGATTCTTGTTGGCCTTCAAGTTGCACTGTGAAGATATGCATCGCAGAGAAACTCTGCAAATGACTTCAATTCGAGGCTGTTTCTTTAGCGATTGACTGACGGGCTGTACGAAATCTAATCAATGAACTATCGGAGGTGACATGAAAAAGGAACAGTTAAACGAACTCCTGTATGAGGCACTTGAAACCGAGATCGGTGGGGTGCAGATCTACACCACTGCGCTCAAGTGTGTGCAGAACGAAGATTTGAAGAAAGAATGGGAAGAGTATCTCGAGCAGACTCAGAACCACGTCAAGATCGTGGAAGATATGATGAACACCTTTGGTCTGGATACTAAAGCCGAGACGCCAGGTCGACAGGTGGTCCGTCACATCGGTGAGTCACTTGTGATGGCGATGGAGATGGCCCTCAAGAAAGGCAAACCGGCTGCTGCTCAGCTAGTCGCGGCAGAATGCGTGACCTTGGCCGAGACTAAGGACCATTTGAATTGGGAACTCATCGGTGAAGCATCGAAGAAGCTCAAGGGACCAGAAGCCAAGGCGTTGAAGGACGGTTTCGAACAAGTTGAAGAGGAAGAGGACGAGCACCTCTACCACACAACCGGCTGGACCAGAGAGCTTTGGATTGAATCGCTTGGATTACCGGCGGTACTACCTCCGCCGGAAGAAGAGAAAGACGTGAAGACGGCCATCGGAGCTGCGCGCGCCAAACACGCTCGAACCAGCATGCTTTAAAGTGATCGAAATCTTGATTGCGATTAGCGGCAGGAAACGATTCCTGCCGCTTTCTTTTTTTGATGGACGATGGGAAAGAGGTTGAGGTGGCTAGCTGCGGAAAATGGGTAAGTAGACAAGCAAACCTCTCAACACTGAGGTTACCGCCTGTTACTGAGGAGCGGAATACTTCTCAATGATCCGCTCTCGAACCTGAGTCGGCGTAAGCTTCTCTTCCTTTTGCAGCCGATAAGCCAGCAGTGCCTCGTCTACACACACCGCACAATGCGACGCGTGATCATCTACAAAACAGGTGTGAAGACTCTTATGACCGTAGCCTCGGTCACACTCGCAGTAACAAGGTAGTTGGGCCAAGGTTTGTGGGATCTCCTTCGCGACGCGATAGGCTTCACCAGCTTTGCCGACAAATTGTGACGCCGGTAACGTCGGCGCGAGATTGTCTAAATCTGAAGCAGTCTGAAAGGCCGGAACACGAGGTGTCGATCGTTGCGGTGCCGGCGCATGATTTTCTGCGTGCGAGCTGGATGGTGCTGCAGTTGTTTGGTTTACCGACGCCTGCGGTTCATTCGCATTCCCGCGAAGGAAAACAATTGCCACGGCTGCTACCGCTAAAATCAAAGCAATGATCCAAAGGTTCCTGGCGGTCATACTCAACGACTCCCTCTTTTTATACTTCCGAAATGAAGATTAAGTTGAAACTTTCTTGCTCGCAATCCCTACAGCTCGATTTTTCTCAACCGTAGAGAATTCCCGATCACAGATACCGAGCTAAAACTCATCGCAGCGGCGGCAATCATCGGATTAAGAAGCAAACCGAAAATCGGATAGAGGACACCCGCTGCGATTGGAACTCCAAGAACGTTGTAAATAAAGGCGAAGAAAAGGTTCTGTTTGATATTGGTCATGGTTGCCCGACTCAAGCGTCGCGCTCGGAGGATGCCGCGCAGATCACCTTTTACGAGTGTGACTCCGGCACTCTCAATCGCCACATCGGTTCCGCTTCCCATCGCTATTCCGACGTCTGACTGGGCCAATGCAGGCGCATCATTGATACCGTCACCAGCCATCGCCACTTTGTGACCTTGTGCTTGAAAACGTCTGACCACCTCGGCTTTTTGATCCGGTAAGACCTCGGCAACAACTTCATCGATCTTGAGTTGTTGGGCCACGGCAATTGCTGTGGTTGTGCTGTCGCCCGTTAGCATTACGATGCGCAACCCTTCCTGGTGCAGTTGAGACAAGGCTTCGGGGGTTGACGACTTGATGGGATCAGCAACTCCTAAGAACCCTGCGAACCTGCGATCCACCGTAGCGAAGATCACTGTTTGGCCTTCCGCGCGAAGGGATTCGGCCTGTGTCATAAGATCGTTTGTGTCAACCTGTGATGACTCGATCAGTTTTACGTTGCCGAGCAGTACTTCGTGACCGTTAACTCGACCTTTAACTCCCTTGCCCGTGATCGCATCGAACTCTTCAACCTTTTCGGGTTGCACGCCTCTCTCTGCAGCGCCAGCTACGATTGCCGCCGCAAGTGGATGTTCACTCGCTAGTTCGAGAGACGCTGCAAGTCGCAATAGTTGATCTTCGGAAAAACCATTCGCTGACTGGACAGTCACCAATTTTGGTTTGCCCTCGGTGAGCGTGCCGGTCTTATCAATCACCAAAGTATCTACATCTCGGAGATTCTCAATCGCCGCAGCGTTCTTGAAGAGCACGCCGGCTTGAGCACCTCGACCGGTGGCAACCATGATCGACATCGGAGTCGCCAATCCCAAAGCGCAGGGACACGCAATGATTAAGACGGCAACGGCGTTGACGATTGCATAGACCATCTGTGGTTCAGGACCAACTACGGTCCACACGACAAACGTGATGATCGCAGCCAGAACCACCGCCGGAACAAAGTAGGATGAGACCACGTCGGCCAGTCTTTGAACCGGAGCTTTGCTCCGCTGGGCTTCAGCAACCATTTGGACGATCTGCGAGAGCAGTGTTTCCGCGCCAACACGCTCGGCTTTCATCACAAATGATCCGTTTAAGTTGACTGTCGCACCGATCACTCGATCAGCGGTTCTCTTCGTCACCGGGGTGGGCTCGCCGGTCACCATAGACTCATCGACCGTTCCCTGCCCTTCCGCGACCAATCCATCGACTGGGATCTTTTCCCCGGGACGAACTCGCAAAAGGTCTCCGACCTTAACCTGGTCCAAAGGCGTGTCAATCTCTCTACCATCTGGTTCGACTCGTCGCGCTGTGTTTGGAGCTAGCCCGAGAAGAGCTTTGATTGCGGCACCTGTTTGACTGCGAGCCTTCAGTTCGAGGACCTGGCCAAGTAGGACCAGCGTGGTGATAACCGCCGCTGCCTCAAAGTAAACGGGCACCGCTCCACCATGTTCGCGAAATGAATGTGGAAAGACTTCGGGAAAGAGAGTGGCAACAACGCTGTAGACATAGGCAACCGAAACACCAAGCGCGATCAACGTGAACATGTTCAGGCTGCGGTTCATAATCGATTGCCAGCCGCGGACGAAGAATGGCCAGCCGCCCCAGATTACGACTGGCGTTGCCAACACCAACTGGATCCACGAAAGAACCTGGGGCGCCACCATTCGCTGCAGTGGCTGACCCGATACAAGATCACTCATGCCGATGAGAAAGACCGGAATCGTGAGCACGACACTCACCATGAACCTACGCTGCATGTCTCTCAGTTCATGGTTTTCGTCTTGTCCCAAAGCAACCGTTCGCGGCTCGAGCGCCATTCCACAGATCGGACAATTGCCCGGTGCGTCACGAATGATCTCGGGATGCATGGGGCAGGTGTATTCAATCTTTTGAGTTGGCAGATGAGGCGCAGTTGGTTCAAGCGCCATCCCGCACTTCGGGCATGACCCAGGCTTTTCATTCCTAACTTCAGGATGCATCGGGCATGTGTATCCCGACGGAAATCTCGAATCTAAAACTTGGGTTTTGGTATTTGGAAGCTGTGGTTTCGATTTGGAAGGCGCGCCGAGTTGAATCAGTTCTGAAGCGGACTCGGCGTTCGCTTTAGCAAGGTAACTCTCAGGATCAGTACTGAACTTGTGCAGGCAATGCTTGCTACAGAAAAAGTAGGTCTTGCCGGAGTATTCAAACGAGCCGGCAGAGTTGCGCGGATCTACGGTCATGCCACAAATCGGGTCTATGGCGAGTTCCGAACTCTTTGGATCAACCGAATTTTTGATCGCTTGCTTTGTCAGTGCTTGTGTCCCCTGCTCGTATTCAACTGCGAATGCGAGGCCATGTTCATCTTTCCTGGACGAAAACGCAGGAAGAAGTGATACGACGTTGGGTTATCACCATAGATTGGATGCAAAATCGATGGAGTGGAATAGAATGTCACGTCGCCTCCCAAAGCTAGTGAGACCCATTCACTGTTCCACAGATCACGCGCCCCGCCAAAAGTGTATGCACCGATTCTAAACGACGGGTGATGTTCGGAGATCCCCAACGACTGGCGATCGGCTTCTCGCAAAATTGAGTTCTTATCAACCAGTTCCAACCTGGTGTAGAGGTAGTTCTTATCCAGAAAGTTCACCGTTGACTCAGCGACGTAGCCATTCAGGTTGAAAATCTCTTCGTCGTGACTCTCGTGATTTCTACCCCAGATCAAGCTGGTGGCCCAGTTTCCGCGTTCAAACTGACGGTTGTAGGAGATTGAAGCAGTGGTCCGTCGAACGTCGCCAGGTTCCAGAACCTCAGGGTCACGTAGAAAACCGTGACTTACCTGGATGGACCAGTTGCTGTTGGGTGCGAACGTGAGCCTTGCCGATCGTGACCTCCACGGATGCGCTTCGAAGTCATAACGATTCTCATCGGGTTCGCGCCCGTTGAAAATTGACCCCTCGAGCTTGAACCAACGATAAGTAAACCCGGTGGTGAACACCCCGAATGTGATGTGCGACGAGTCCTGCAAGTGATGAGACAGAACAGCGGAAGGGTTCTCAGAAGCGGACGGTCGATGCATAAAAGCAGTTGGACCAAGGGCCGGCTCGCCCGGATACGCAAAGTATGAAAACCAGGTCGCACGTTCTCCGAGCGGCACCGTATACGTCGCCGACAATTCCATAAAGAGATCGTGCGGATGTTGACGATCAATAAGCGGCTGCCCGTTGTAAGTCTCACCAGTTTGGAAAAGTTGTGGCGAGCCACCGGGAGGAAAAGTAAACGGTTCAAAACTGAACATGCTGCGCAGTTCCAGAGTCCCGTTGCCGACTCGTCGCAGCGCCATCGGCATGAACCAGTTGGCTGATTCAGCTTTAGTAACGCCACGTGGACCAGTTTGTGAATTCACCCCAACCGTCGCGTTATAGTGAAACATCAACAACCATTCACCTGATTGTCTATGAATCATGTAACTGGGACTGGATGCCGGCAACCACGATGTTCCTGAACCCATACGACTCATCGGAATAAAATTGGCCGAGCTCTTTCCAACCCTGATTGCCATTCGCTCTTCGTCCATCACCATAAGCGCATCATTGCTACTAGGTTCGTGATCCATCTCAGCGGCAGCTTCTGGAGTTGGAGTTGCCGATGGATGAACGTGAGACGGTTGCTTGTCGCTCGGACTTGCTGAAGGCGTTGGGTTGGGAGTGGGAGTCGACCTGGCTGGAGGTTTTGCCGGCGGAGTATGTCCCTCATGTTGAGAGTAAGTACTCGATGGTAGAAACCCAGCGAGAATAATCAGAAGTACGATCCGAATAGGCGAGGTGGTGCTTGCTCTCACAACTTTTTATTGGAGGCGCTGGAATAACCAGCGCCTCCCCCTCCTTGTTAGTCTTGCTTACCTGCTTCTTTGGCGTGATCTTTCTTCATTTGACATGAATCACCGTCACAGCAGCAGCAACCATCTTTGCCTGCATGCTCTTTACTCATTTGCTCGTGCTTCATTGCCGCACTCGCATCATGCTTCATTGCACCCTGTTTACTCGGATCATGCTTCATCGCGCATGAATCACCACAGCACGACGCCTGTGCGCAGCATGAGTCCGCCGCCTTGGAAGTTTCGCCCTGTGTTGTGCCTTGAGCGAATGCGATGCTCGACACGGCCAAAGCCAGACCTACAACAAGGCCCAGCACGAAGCCTTTAATGTTTTTCATTTCGATTCTCCTGTCTAGAAAGATTAATCCGGGGATACCAGCAAAACACACTGGTAGCCTTTTAATTAAGAAACTGTTTGAACTGCCGGGCAGATCTCTAGATCAGGAAGACACAACCGAGGAGGTAAGTGTGACCGCGATTGGCTAGTCGAAGTCTATTTGGAAGATAGGTGACTTGTGCAAGTGGTTCGAGTTGCTTAGGTACGACTTCAGCAGAGTTGGTGGCAACGGCTTCGGTGCCTGAGCGTTTACCGACCAGAACACTATCGTTCACGGCAAAGGGACAACCCGACATCGAGCCGGAAGGGTTGCCGGGCAAAATCGCAACTCCCAAGCCCTTAGCGTCGGAAGAATTGTCTCTCGAGAAACTGCTTGATTGCTTGTTGGCGTTTTCTCTCGCACAACAGCTGTGTCCTGCTGATGATGAAGCGCACGCCTCTCCTGACACCTCTGCCATCAAATCGACAACATTGGCGGGTTGATGCTCAGCAGCGAGAACTTTAACTTCACAGCCAAAGAGACAACCTGCGCCGGCGATCCAAAATGCCAACAACGGCGCTATGGTCAGGCGGGTGATTCTGGCTGAAGCAACGAGAAACATCGCAAGAAGTCTAACTCCACGGCGATTATCTGTCGAGGGATCCGTACGGACGGCAGGTCCCTTAAACAACAGCAATCATTGATTATTCAAAATGTCCGCCGACCGCGTACCTGCGAGGCAGACAGAAGTTTGTTTTTCCCTCACAATATGATCCCGCAACGAACCAGCGCGAAACGGGGAACATCCCACATATAATTCATTGGGTTTTAAATCACCGAACTTTGGGAGGGCCAGGATGGAGATCGATAAGGACAAAATAAAGACACTCGAAGAAACTGACGAAGCGGCGCCGATGGATATCGCAAATGATCGCGTCGAGGCTGAGATGAAAAAGCTTGAAGTTGAAACTAAGGAGGAGGTCGCCGAAGGACTTCGGCATGACAAGCCCACAAACGAAAGTCAACGTCAGCGTAAAGAAGCCACGGACGAGTTAAAGCGGGTAGCGAACGATGGCGACTATCGGCAGGGTTAGCCTTTCAGCGCTTCCTCTACTGCCTGTTTGATAAGGGGAGGCGTGGTGTTCGGATTGAACCCGACAAACCGTCTGACGATGCGACCGTCACGACCGATCACAAAACTCTGGGGAATCGCATCGCGACCTTGCATCAAAGTGAGGGCCACTTCGGTAGTGGCCCAACCCACTTTGTAATTGATGTCGTAGTTCTGGACAAACTCTTTGACGCCGGCTGCGGAAGCCTCAGGATTCTCGGTAGACAGACCAACGACTTCCACACCTTTCGATTTATAGTCGCTGTAAAGCTTGACCAGCTCAGGAATCTCCACTCGACAAGGTCCGCACCAGGTGGCCCACAGGTTCACTATCAAAACCTTACCTGCATAGTTAGAGAGTCTAATTGGCGTCCCACTCACTGAACGCATCTCGGCCTGAAGCACATTGGATGGAATTGAAGCGAGAGCAGCGGGGCGCGCGTTGGGTTGTGGAGGATTGACCTTACCTTTCGGTGCTTCGGCCGGCCGCGTCTCTTTCCCTATCTCGTCAGTTGAGTTACAGCTCGCCACACCAAAGGCTGCAACCAACGAAAACACCAGCATTGATAAACCGACTCGGGCTGGAGTCCACATACTTTTTTGGCTCACCGCTTTTCTTGAAACCATCTGTTCGTAAACCTCAGTCCCACCAGCCGGGCTTTGATTCTTACCTTAACCCTTGCCGAAACGAAATGACTGGAGAATAACCGGCATCTCTCCCTTTTCGCCGACATCGGAAACGCCGGAAAGTTCGGGCGCAAGTGAAGTCGAGAGCATGATCAGAGTGGCTCCCGTTGCTTGACCTTCTTCGCCTGTCGGGAGAAACACGACTCGACCCCATAACTGAAGATCGCCCTTCTCAGTTCCCTTTGACACACTCACAAAACGAAACTCGTAACCATCCAGCGAATTGATTTTGGTTGGACCTTCAGAGACCTTTCGATACTCCGGAAAAGTCCGGGCAAGGTTTTGGCTGAATATCTCGGTCAGCTGCGGGAAAGCAGATCGATCCGCTTCAAAGGTTCCCTTGCTCGTGTACCAACCTACTGCAAAGTTTTCCTGAGTGAAGTCAGGCGGCAGTCGGCGTTCGACTTTTGCAAAATTGCTTGCGCCGGGAACACCTGCCTTAGCATCTGGCTCCCACGAACTGGGATAGTAGAAAGAGAAGTCTAGATAGTGTTCCGCTAGCTTGCCATCGAGATTATCTTTCGAGTTCACGAACTGCGTGGTGTTTGGCGGAGGTTCAAATGCTGGAACCTCCGGAGAGGCTTCGGGCGTCGGTTGATTTTTTTCTTCCGTGGTAACGGTCGGTGTCGGAGTCTCCACAGGAACAACCTCTGCACCTCGTTGGCTCAACTCACCCAGTCGCGGCTTGATAACAAAGAAAAAGAGACCCGCGACGCCTCCAATTCCAAGAACCAACAAGACTGCGAGAATTCCGAGAATCAGTGGGAGCTTGGATTTCTTTTTCGCCGGAGCGGCCGGTAACGGAGCTGAAGTCGGCAAACCCGCTGTTGCGTCCGCTGAAACAGCCTCACTTGGTGGTTTGATACCCCCAGTTGTCGGCGCCACAGTTGGTCCAGTGTTACGTGGCAACACCTCGGTAGGCGCAGACGCAGACTCTATTCGCGTGGCATTGAGGTCGGGCAGCTCTCGGCTGGTTGCTTTATCACCTGAGAAGGTGTCGACACCAATTTCCGATGCGTTGGCGCGAATGGTTGCGTTTGGATCAAACGCGGGTTGAGCGGCAATCAATAACCCGCCATCGACC
>DATBMP010000363.1:0-2987 GCA_036554845.1 Pyrinomonadaceae bacterium | reverse complement strand
GAATGGTTCCAGTATTGGTTGTCACCTCGGCGGATTCGAGGTTGCCGATAACGTCAACGGCGCCGGCTTCACCTTCGACCGTTACCTTTGATCGTTCGGGGATGCGCACAACGAGGTCGATTCGATCACGTTCACCGCGATCACGAACTTCGATTTCCAGAGAAGTGCCTCGGGGCTCGACTCTGAGATCCGAACCATCCACTGGTTTTCCGGAAGAACTCGCTTCAATCGACACTTTCTTAAACTGAGTGTCTGAAGCAACGACGTTGACTCGACCGGTTTTGCTTTTCACGACCAGCGAAATTTTTTCAGGAGTATCCAAATCGCGTGTGTAGTGTTGTGCGGTCGCAGGTTCAACTGTTCCGGAAATAAACAGGATTAATGCGAAGAAAATGAGTCCCTGGAACGTGGTGCTTGCGCTAAGACTGGGCGCGGGGAACTTGCGGTAAAACATAGATTTGGATCTTGCCTAGCAATGTATTTCGGGTCAAGTCAGGGCGGAAACCAATTTTGGCCTGCTCAGTACCACCGCGCGGTAGCGGGTGGATCGTTACATGCCGATTGCCGATTGATGAATGACGATTGATGCCATTTCGGAATCGGCCATTGGCAAACATCAATCCGCAAGGCTCTGCCCTAAAAGTCGTTTTCATTCGCACCGGGCTTCAGCCCGGTGACTAAGGGCGGGACTGAGGAGACCAACGGTTTCAACGGTTTCTATCTTTCAATAATTCGTAACCTCTGCACCACCAAAAGCTTTCAGCGCATCGAGAAACCGTTAAAACGGTTAGTCCATCGTCGTCCGCCTGGTCACCGGGCTAAAGCCCGGTGTGAATGGGAGTCGGTTTTCAGACTCTCGAGGCAAGGCCAATCCGCAATATCCAGGATCCGCCCGCTACCGCGCGATGGTACAGACTTTTACCAACGAGATCTGAGTTTCAGCCAGTCAGTGACTTCTTCCGCAGCGCCACGCAAGGCTGGTGCACGTTGCCAATGAACTTTGATCAGTTATGATAGGCCCACATCTTTACCAATCTGGTATCCGGAATGCCGGCGAGGAGTGGCAATGGCCCAGTCAGAAGTCTCCGCGCGCGAGAACCGACTGACGATTCATAACCTTGTGAAGCATGATCCACTCGCTGGATTTGCCGAGGATGTGCTTGCCGGGTTGTCGGGAACACCGAAACGTCTCTCACCGAAATATTTCTACGACGAACTAGGCTCGCAACTCTTCGAAGCAATCTGTCTGTTGCCCGAGTACTACTTGACTCGAGCCGAGAATGAGATATTCGAACTGTATGCGGATGAGATAGCCGGCTCGGTAGAGAACGCGACCACCCTTCTCGAAATGGGTAGTGGCAGCGCATCCAAAACACGTCTGATCATCGAGGCTTCGCTCAGGCGTCAACCGTCAATGCTTTTTGTGCCTGTTGATATTTCAGCTACGGCCCTCGAAAGCAGTTCACGAATTCTATTGCAATCGTTTCCGCGATTACGGATCGAAGCGTATGCAGCGGAATACTTTGATGCGTTGGCCTACCTGGCAGGAAGACCACGCGGGCGAACTCTTGCGTTGTTCCTCGGCTCGAACATCAGCAACTTTGGCAGAGAAGAGGCGCCGAGATTTTTACGGGCGCTGCGTAATGTATTGCAGAAAGGCGATGCGCTGCTCCTTGGTGCGGATCTGAAGAAGGATCGGAGCATTCTGGAACCGGCCTACGATGATTCGCTTGGCATTACCGCAGCGTTCAATCTCAACCTGTTGCTGCGGGTTAACCGGGAACTCGGTGGAAACTTCGATCTCGACTCGTTTAAGCATCACGCACACTACAACGAAGATTTAGGCAGGGTAGAGATACACATTGAAAGCGTTGTCTATCAGGTTGTAGAGATCAAGAAGTTGGGGATCGAAGTAACGTTTGAAGCGGGCGAGCGAATTCACACGGAGAACTCTTATAAGTACGATCTCGCAGACATCGAGCGACTTGCGGGAGCAACAGGATTTCGGTCGACGCGCACGTGGTTGGATTCGCAGAAGCGGTTTAGTAGTAATTTGCTGATGGCTGAATAATGGTCTTTGTTTCTTGCTCTGCGCACTCTGCGTCTCGGCGATCTCTGCTCTTACTTGTTTAGTGTCGAGGTCCTTCCATTCGCGACAAGTGTTAACGCGGAGATCGCAGGAGACGCAGAGGACGCCGAGTAAAAAACCAAAAACCAAAGCCCCAACCACCAAAACGAGCATTGAACTCCCGCCGATAAAACCACCATGCCAACCCCGTTGGTTGAATTTCAAGATGTAACTTTCAGCATCGGTGGATCGCCTGCACCAATAATTTCTCACCTCAATCTTGCAGTTGCCCCAGGTGAAACGCTGGTCCTGCTGGGTGAATCTGGTTGCGGAAAAACGACCACACTCAGGCTCGTCAATCGACTCTTACTCCCCACGTCTGGAAAAGTCCTAGTTGAAGGCCAATCAACCTCCGAAACCGATCCAATCAAACTGCGAAGGCGAACCGGATACGTAATCCAGGAAGGTGGTCTGTTTCCACACTTCACTGTCGAGCGAAATGTTGCACTCGTTCCAACACTCGAGAATTGGGATCAGTCGCGAATAAAGGCTCGGGTGAGGGAACTACTCTCACTTGTCGGTTTAGAGCCTGACCAGTTTGCGACCCGTTATCCGCGCGAATTGTCCGGCGGCCAAAAGCAGCGGGTCGGAGTTGCTCGTGCTCTCGCTGCAGATCCTCCGCTACTGCTGTTAGATGAACCTTTCGGTGCTCTGGATCCCCTCACGCGATCGAGTCTTCAGCAGGAGTTTCGCGCCCTGTCTGAGCGGCTGAACAAGACGGCGATCTTTGTGACCCACGACGTGCGCGAGGCATTACTGCTCGGTTCACGAATTGGTCTCATGCATGCAGGTCGACTTCTGCTCCTGGAGACTCCAGCAAACTTTCTCAAATCAAAGGAAGAGCACGCACGCGCGTATC
>DATBMP010000313.1:0-5938 GCA_036554845.1 Pyrinomonadaceae bacterium | reverse complement strand
TGTTCCTTGTGAGTTGGTGTCGCGCGGCAAGAGAGTGATGCGAATTGCAGGATCGGTGTAGGAGTTCATAGCGTTATCTTATTCTCGGCATGAAAACAAATTTGAGAAGGAGGACGATAGCATGCGGAACAAATTTTACCTGTCAATAATTCTGATCGCATTGCTTTGCTTTGTGGGATGGACCGCTTATGCACAAGGTCAGCGACGCAACGGGGCCCTTCAAGTGTGGGAATACAAATCATTGACTTTCTTAATTCAGTCGTCGGAACTCCCGATCAGAACTACTCTCTATGAAGATGGCAAACAGACTTCGGGTACGCCGATCTCGCGCGCGCCTGACCTCGGCAGCCAGGGATGGGAATTGGTCTCGGTCGCGGCAACGGAAGGTAAGAACACCTCTACTTTCGTCTATTGGTTTAAACGGCCGAGATAGTCTTTCAAGAACCTGAGGGAACAATTCAATGGAAGAAGTGTCTAATCGTGCGGCTGGCAAAACTTCAAGTGCCAAAGGCACGAAAGGTAAAACATCATGTTGCCGTCGCTTCTCCTTATACTCGCTTTCGATTCACTTCTAGCTTTCAATCTGATCCAGGAATCGGAAATCGCAGCGGATTTCAACGAGCTGGGCAAACTACTTTTGGGAGGGTTTGCCGCCGCCGTGGTGGTTGCACTTGCTTTTACTTTTATCAAACTCCGATTGCGCGAAAAGAAGCCACCGACAACTGATTTCCTTTCAATAGACCACAGGAAAAGTTAACTCTGGGCCACGTCGTGAAGCACCCGGTACAGAACGTAAACGCATCCATTCTTCAGTACTTTGCTCTCCAACAGTTCCAGGTCGATCTGTTTCTCCATTTGATGAAAGAGTGGAATACCTGAACCCAGCAGCACCGGTTGAATATTCATTCCCAACTCATCTATCAGTCCGACTTCCAGTAGTGATTTCGCCAGGAGTCCTCCACCGATAACACAGATACCTTTTCCGGGCTGGTTCTTCAGTTCCCGAACGAAGTCAGCCGCATCACCTGAAACCAGCTCGACATTTTCTGCCGGATCATGCTTGAGCGTGCGCGAACAGACGTAGTTCTTCACCCCCGGGTAAGCAGACTTAGCGACTTCAAAAGTTCGCCGGCCCATCAATACTGTATCGATCGTTTTCCAGTACTCGTTCGAGATCTCCGCGACTTCAGGACTCCACTTGAGCCAATCCACTGCATCATCTTTACGCGCGAAGAAGTTATCGACACTATTTGCTCCGCCAAAGGTTACCTTGCGCATATGCCTCTCCGAATCAAACGTCGGGAAACTGTTTCCCGATCCAATCTCTAATCGCACTCTGTAGCTCTTCCAGATGTTCTTCAAAAAAATGACCGGCACCTTTAACTACCACTAACTCTGCCTGGGTCTTTGTTGCCAGATCCTTAACCAGTGTTTCCAGTTGGCCCACATCGCCAAACTCGTCGCGTTCACCATGAACAAAGAGAATGGGTTTGCGACAACGTGCGAGAAAATCAAAATCATACTTATCAACCGGGGTTCCGACGCTTATCAGCATTACGACGCGGGGATCTGCTATGCCCACTTCGACACCAACTCGGGAGCCAAAAGAAAAACCGCCGAGGACGATCTTTTGATCCGGATAGTGTTTAGCGAGATAGTCCAAACCGGCACGGACGTCTTCCTGTTCACCGTGACCTTCATCATGGGTTCCGGTGCTTTGGCCCACGCCGCGAAAATTAATGCGAAGAGTTAGCAGGGATGCGTCATTCAAGGCACGAGCCATTCGGTATACGACTTTGTTGTGCATCGTGCCGCCGAACAAGGGATGTGGATGCAACACCAGTGCGACGCCTCGCATGGAAGGGGTGGCGGGTTTTTTGATAATCGCTTCGAGTTGTCCGTGCGCAACAGGAATTAACAGATTGCCCGCTGGGTACATTTGGTTCTCCCAAGTCTGTTTGTGAGACCGTAGCAAATACAGTAGGTGGTTGTCAGTGGGGCAGGGGGCAGTGGTCAGTGGTCAGTTTGGGCTTTGGTCTTGGGGCTTGGGTCTTTGGTCTTGGAGCTTTGGATCACTCCTCCACAGACCCAAGACCCAAGACCAAACCCAACCAGATCGTAAAGGGTGAATCTTTGAGACAAGACAATCAATCAAGTTCAAAATATAGACACGTCATCGCAATTCAGATAAATTAACCCACGATTCCGCTTCAACTTATTTCGTGCATTTGGGAAGGTCGTGTATGAGGATCAACCAGGGGTCGGTTCCAGTCTATGCTGCCTTTTTTGAGAATCATCTCGCTCATCGACATTTGAGCTCAAATCAGAACCCTGTGCCCGCGAAATCGCTTCCGACGGGGCAATCCGAAAGGAAATCGCCGGAAAAACGACGAGCACTGGTAGTTGATGATGTTGCTGATGTCACCGAGATGCTTAATGTCTTGCTCACTCACGCCGGTTACGAAGTGACAACTGCGAGTTCGGCCGGTGCAGCTTTAGCATCCGCGCGTAACGGTTACTTTGACGTGATTATTTCGGACATCGGCATGCCCGAGATGAATGGATATGAACTCGCCCAAGCACTACGAAGTGTTCCGGGCTATGAAGCGATTCCGATGATCGCCGTTACGGGCTACTCAATGTTCAACGATCGTGAGAAATCACTTCAGTCCGGGTTTACGGCACACATGACGAAACCGATCGATCCGCAAGCTCTACTCGATCTCATCGAACAACTGTGAGGCTAAGCACCGCTTATAGAGAACAACAGTTGGCGATTCGATGAAAACTTCCGCAAAGTTTTCCAAACTCTTCAACTCTGAAACTACCGTTCGCTTCCTCGAACTCTGCGGAGCCGCCATCGTTATTGGGCTGGTCTTCTGGAATCTCCAGTTTCAAACCAATGCAATCTGTTGTGGCGACTTTGACGGCTACTATCACATGAAGTGGAGTCGGATGCTTTGGGAGTCGATCCGCAGTCAACAATCTCCTCCGCTCTTCGTCTGGCTTCCACTTACAACACTTGATGTCAATCACTACGTAGACCACCATTTTCTTTTCCACATATTTCAGATCCCATTCACCTGGTTCAGCGATCTCAGGATGGCAGCAAAGATCTCGTCAGCGCTTTTTGGCGGCCTGGCGGTCTTCTCGTGTTACTGGCTGATGGTCCATTTTCGCATTCGCTACAGTCTTGTTTGGTTGGTCGCCTTGCTGGCTTGCTCCGCGCCATTTCTTTATCGCATGAACATGGCAAAGGCGCCGCCCTTCGCAATCATCTACCTGATAATCGCGATCGTCTTACTCTTCAAGCAAAAATTCTGGCCACTCCTGATACTCGCATTCCTCTTCACGCTCACTTACGACATGTTTCCGTTTCTGTTTGCAACGGTCATCTTCTGGGTGGCGGTAATCGCGTGGAGTGAACGACGTCTTGAATGGCGACCGGTTGTGTGGGTGGCAATTGGAATTGCGCTCGGGTTGGTCATCAATCCGTACTTCCCGAAAAATCTGCTGATGCTTTATCAGCACATCCGGATGAAGATTCCGTTCGCGGGATATGACGTGAGTGTGGGCGGAGAATGGTACCCGTACAACACAGTAGAGTTCCTCGGCAATTCATTTATTGCCGTGGTGGCCATGGTGGTTGGCTATCTCGCTTTTGATCCTTCGGATCGTAAACGCGCTCATCACTCGTTGTTGATGATGCTTGTCGCAACGTCGTTAATGATCATCAATCTTGTCTGGAAGAGATTTTCCGAGTATTGGCCGCCTTTTGCAGTTCTGTTCGCCGCCTTCTCGTTGCAGCCATGGCTGAACGGATCGCGTTCCATCTTTACGCGTTTACCCAGCGACATTCTTGTCGAGTTGGAACCTTTTCTTGATCGCGAAGACAGCGCAGAAGTCTCTCGCGAGAAGGATCGGAAGGAACTTTGGGGAATGTCCATCGCCGCCGCAGTCGCAGTCGTACTTGGTCTGGTCCTGTTCCTCAATCTTCGGTACACGGCCAGAGAAATTGCGCAAAGTGAACCGCACAAGTACTACCAAGGCGGCGCACAATGGATGCGCACGAACGTCACACCCCACGAGATCGTATTCAATACCGATTGGGACGATTTTCCCAGGCTGTTCTATTTCGATGAAACGCACAAATACGTCTCGGGTCTTGATCCGAACTATCTCTTCAACAAGGACCCCCAGCTATCTCGTTTGTACGAACGAATTACTAAAGGAGATGAATCCGATCCTGGTCCATTGATTCGTCAACGATTCAGGGCACGGTATGTCTTCACAGACAATGGTCACGATCGGTTTTATAATAATGCTATCGAGAGTGGTTGGTTTGAGATAGTTTATGAAGATGAAGAGTGCACGGTGCTTCGCATCCTTGATCAAAAGGGCGAACCGCCGCCCGAGGAGCTTGAACTTGAAGGTGAACCCGATGATCTACCGATACCAGGTCCGTCGCCTTCTCCCTAGACTTACGCAGATGAAGAGACTATTTGCCTGCGTCTCGCTTCTAACCGTCGTTGCGCTGTTTCTATCCTGCACACGGGACCAGACGACGAACGCGCCTGCTGGATCTCCGGTTTCGCAACCCTCGCCGGCCGCGTCGCCACTTACCGGATTTGAACGCGATCTGCAGTTTATTCGAAACGGACAGTACACGTTCGTTTTGGTGGTATCGCGCAAGGATGGCAAACCTTTAGACAAAGAAGACGGCGACTTTTTGCGCAAGAATGCAACTCAAGTTGTAGATTGGGTTATCAGCGACGGCGGCAAGAAGGCTATTGGTGGGACCAACTTCAACTTTGAAGAAGGCAACATGGAGCTGTTGAAGAAACGTTTTGTGATTGAGGATTATTCCAACCGCTGACGTTGGGATGCCCTACGAAGGAACCAACACCAACTTGCCAAACTGAGCGCGGTCTTCCATCACTTCGTGCGCTCGTCTTGCTTCTGCAAGCGGCAACACCTGGTCCACCACGGGCCGCAACTGCCCGCTCTCAAAAAATTTCATCGCTGTCAGTAGTTCAGCCTTAGAACCCATAAACGAGCCCAGCAGATTAAGCTGGCGGTAGAAAACCTGCCTCAGATCTGTCTTTGCATCATACCCGCTTGTCGCTCCGCACGTGACCAACCTACCGTTGTTACGCAACGCAGCTATCGAACCTGACCATGTTGCAGCGCCGGTGTGTTCGAAGACCACGTCAACGCCCTTTCGCGCGGTGAGTTGACGGACCACCTTGGGCCAATCATCGCGCGTGTAGTCAACCACATCATGCGCTCCAAGCTCTTTAGCCTTCGCACGCTTCTCTTCAGACCCCGCAGTTGCGATCACTCGCGCGCCAAAAAGTCTCGCGATCTGAATTCCGATCGACCCGACTCCACTTCCGGCAGCGTGGATCAAAACGTCTTCACCGGGTTGTAACCTGGCTTTTGTCACCAGCATATGCCAAGCCGTTAACGTGACCAGCGGAACGGCGGCGGCCTCTGTCCACGAAAGATCCTTTGGTTTGGAAATCACATTCACTCCCGGCGCGGCGACAAACTCGGCATAACCACCATTTCGCGAATACCCAAGAATGTCGTATTCCAGGCAGAGATTGTCCTGCCCCGATAAACACTGAACGCAATGGCCGCACGAGACGCCGGGCTGAAGTAGAACTTCATCGCCGGCGTGGACCCAGGTGACCAGCTCGCCGACTTCACGCACGATACCGGAGATGTCGTTCCCGAGAATGTGAGGAAAGGGGATCTGAATTCCCGGCAAGCCTCCGCGCACCCAAACATCGAGATGATTGAGCGCGCAGGCACGGACCTGGACCAGGATTTCGTTTGGTTTAATAGTCGGCGTCGAGACTTCGGTGTATTGCAACACCTCCGGCCCACCGTGTTGTTGAATAATGACGGCCTTCATTTATTGGAGTGCGGGGGG
>DATBMP010000311.1:0-2197 GCA_036554845.1 Pyrinomonadaceae bacterium | reverse complement strand
TCATCTAAAACTCCTCCAAATAGTTGGTATCGTCGAAGGGCCCCTAATCGAAACAAAGTTGTTTGACTCTCAAACTTCCCTTAGGAAAAGGCAATTACCAACGGGCACTTGCTGATGGCGAAATTCGAATGAAACCCGAGTATGAGATTCACGAATCACCCTGTCAGTTGCATAAAAATATTTACGTTTTCAGACTGGACCAGGAAAGAGTTCATCCTTTGCGTTAAGCCTTCGGCTGACCGTTAGCCCAGTTGGCTACTTATCTGCAAATCGGGTTTTTCCCCACTTATCCTCGGATTAATCCACAGCACAACTACTTACAAATACTCCTTAACTCGTGCGGTCCCGCCCCACACTTGCCATTTAAGAACTGCGTATTCTGATTTCTCGGCCCATGGTCGTATCTGAGAGTAGAGGCTTCACCAACTAGGCACATCAATTGCCATTTGGGCTTTAAGGTGGAGGCCGTCCTATGTCTAAAAAAATTCAAGCAATCGATTTCATGTACTACGTTGCGACGCCCGAGTTCATGGAGCAATGGGACCGCGCCAAAGAAGGCGAGTTGGTCTGCCGGATGGAGAAGGCGATCGGCGGTTTGCCGAGGTTTGCGTCCATCCCTGAGATGCTGCGACAGATGGACGACGCCGGCGTCGAGAAAGTCTTTATCACTCAGTGCAAGATGTGGTCGTATTGGCGGAAGTGGATGTATATGGACACGAGACTCGAAGACGTGCTCCAGTACACCGAAGGTTATCCCGATCGATTTGTTGGTCTCGCCGGTTACAACCCATTCCGAATCAAAGAGAGTCTCGCCGAAATCGAAACCGCGGTTACCAAACACGGATTCAAGGGTGTCTATGTCCACATCTATGGTTTCGACATCCCACTGAACGACGCAAAGATGTATCCGCTCTTCGCGAAGTGCGTTGAACTGGATGTTCCCGTATCGATGCAGGTGGGCCACGTGCTCGAGGCAATGCCCAGCGACGGTGCCCGGCCCATGTTCCTTGATCGCATTGCTTGTGATTTCCCCGATCTGAAAATGATCGGCGCGCATACGGGCTGGCCCTGGGTCGATGAACTGCTTTCGGTTTGTTACAAGTGGGAGAACATCTGGTTTGGTGTAGATGCCTGGCTGCCAAAATACCTCTCACCGCAAATCGTTCAATTCATCAATAGCCGGTTGGGTCGTGATCGTTGCCTTTGGGGCACGAATGGTTTGCCCTGGAAAGAAAGCTTGAAACAGCTTTGCGATCTCGGCCTCAAGGAGGAAGTACAAAGAAAGATTCTGCGCGAGAACGCGCTCGAATTGTTCAAGCTGACCAGCGACCAACCCGCCGACAATGTTGTGCGTATCACTTCCGGATTAGTAACAGAGACCAGTAAATCACTGCCCTTGAGTTAGCGGAGCAAAAACGATGCAGACCTTTGAGATGAACGATAAGTCAGTAATCGTCACTGGTGGAGCCCGGGGCATTGGCCGTTCAGTTGTGGAGTCCTTTGCTGGAGCAGGCGCCGATGTGGTGATTGGCGATCTGCGTTTCGAGGATGCGAACGAGACCGCTCTAACAATCAGCGAGACTAGTCTCAGGCGCGTGGTTGCGGTCCAAACCGACGTTACGAAACGTGAAGACGTTGAGAAGCTCCGCGATGAAACGCTGAAAATGTTCGGCAAGATCGATGTTCTGGTTAACTGCGCCGGTTGGGATCGCCTGCTCCCGTTTCTTAAGACCACTCCTGATCTTTGGCAAAAGGTCCTGACAATTAATTTCCTCGGCGTGGTCAATACCTGTCACGTAATTCTCCCGCATATGGTTGAGCGCAAGCAGGGGGCGATCGTCAACATCAGTTCAGACACTGGACTTGTCGGATCATTTGGCGAAGCAATTTATGCGAGCTCGAAAGCGGCGATTATGGCCTTCTCAAAAACGATTGCTCGCGAACACGCTCGCGACAATATCCGAGTGAACGTTGTCTCCCCCGGTTTATGCGACACGCCGCTGATTGATGAAATGCGCGAAGACGAGTTCACATCCAAGATCCTTGGTTCGATCGTCAACTTTATTCCGTTGAAGCGTTTGGGCCGGCCTGAAGAGATCGCGCCCATGGTCTTGTTTCTCGCTTCTGACGCTGCCAGCTACGTCACGGGCCAGGTCTTCAGCATCAACGGTGGACTCAACATGGTTGGGTGAATTGT
>DATBMP010000299.1:0-8053 GCA_036554845.1 Pyrinomonadaceae bacterium | reverse complement strand
CAGAGAAAGATTTTTAGAAAAAGACTGCGCGGCAAAACTCACTCTCCGTTCTTTCGCGTGGTTTGAGCGTAGATGTAACCAACCCCGCGTACTGTCTTGATTCGTTCAATGTCACCGACATGATGACCCAGCTTCTTACGCAAATTGCTGATGTGCATATCAATGCTGCGATCGAACGGCGAAGAATCACGGCCGAGTACCTGCTTGCTAAGCTCTTCGCGGGTCAGTATTCGCCCGGCCGCACGAAGAAGTTTTTCCAGCACGTCATACTCCACCGCGGTTAGGTCTACGATCTTGCCTGCTCGGCGAACTACTCGCGTTCCCATCTCCATTTCAACATCACCAACTGAGATTCGGGGGCTTTCCGCCGATTCGGTCGAGGTGGTCCGACGCAGGATTGCGCGAATGCGTGCGGCAAGTTCGCGCGGGTTGAAGGGTTTTGGCAGGTAATCATCGGCGCCAATCTCCAGGCCAACGATGCGATCGATATCATCACCGCGTGCAGTGAGCATCAACACGGGCTTTTTCGAAACAGAGCGAATCTCACGCAGCACATCGAAGCCGTTGATGCCGGGAAGCATGACGTCCAGGACGATGATGGAGTGTTGGCCCTCGAGTGCGCGTCGGACGCCAGTATCGCCACGATGAATGGCTTCGACATGAAAGCCGAGCGGTTGGAGATATTCAATCACCAATTCGCATAAGGCGACGTCGTCGTCGATGAGTAGGATCTCTTCCATGGTTGTGCCGATTAATTGTAGTTCAACCGTAATGGTGAGATTTGTAAAGAAGTGTCAATGGGTCTATGTCCGTTGTCAGTTGGCAGTGGTCGGAGATCAGAGGTCAGAAGTCAGAGGCCGGCTTTGCATAAAAGTCTTTTGCGTTCCGGCTGTGCCGCACCCTTGCGGTAAGCCTGCGGCTTACCGTTAGCTCAACTTGACTATCAGGCTATGCCTAAAGTTGTTCCACCTTTGCGGCATAGCCTCGCTCAAATAAATGGGAACGTTCCGTGAGCCGTAGGCTTACCGCAAGGGCGCGGCAAGCTGGAACGCGAAAGACTTTTTATCCAAAGCCGGCCACTGACTTCTGATCTCTGACCACCACCCACTCATTTACAAATCTTTACATCACGCTAACTGACTCTTTACATCGCGCCTCTTCGCAAAGGCGTATAAGAACAGGTACAGAGCGTGGACGCTTCAGAAACACCCGCTGACTTGAACAACTGGGTTTGAGTGTTGGTCTTGGATTGGGTCTTTGATCTTGTTTGGTGTCGTTCGTGGATCGTTCAGTACGCGATCCACGAAATCACGCGAAACGACACCAAACAAACCACAGACCAAAGATTCAAGTCCCAAGTCCAACCAATCTTAGAAGGAGACATATCATGAGAAATCGATTATTTGTTTTGACGGCGATCGTTGCGTTAGTTATCGGCGCCACGGTCTTTGCACTGGGCAAAAGTGACGTTGTAATGGCCCATTTCCAACACGGGGATGGACCACGTCATTCTTTTGGACCAGAGATGGTGGAACACATAGCCCGCGAACTGAGTTTGAACGACTCTCAGAAAGGACAGATCAAATCTATCCTCGAGAGTGGTCAAGGTACTGCAGTGACGCTGCACCAAAAGATGGACGAAGTTGACAAACAGATTGCAGCGGCAACAGCGAACGGTCAGTTTGATGAGGCGCAGGTGCGAGCCCTGGCCAATCAAAAAGGACAGCTCACTGCCGACATGATCGTTGAGCACGAACGCATCAAGAGCAAGATCTTCAGCTTGTTGACCCCTGAACAGCGAGTGAAGGCGGAAGAACTGCACAAGCGTCACCGAGCGCACCAGCGACATTCCGGGATGTAGTAAGGAGTTTAAAAGCAACGAGCCGAGTCTAGTTTCGGCTTACCCCAAGGCGTACTCACATTGTCGGCTGTGTCTTAAAGTTCATACTTGAGGCACAGCCTTTTCACTTTGCCGACCTTCAATAAGCCGCTTGCAGGAGGATGCGGCATCCCCTCAACCTTCTCCTTTAATAAAGGCAAAAGAAAGGAACATGGATTAGGATTCGAAAAGGATTCCGTAGATTTCAGCGCTTAGTATTCGCTTTTTCCAACTTCCGCGGAAAAAGGAGGACGCATGTTTCCCCAATTCGCCCAATTCACCGACCTGAGTCTGCTGCTAATGAGACTGATGGTGGCTGCGGTGTTCATCGCCAGTGGTTGGAACCACGCTAAGGATCCAAAAGGAAGAGCCCGCGGCCTGGGTGTCAGCCCTTCATTCGCGTTGTTTCTTGGCGTCGCCGAGATCGCTGGTGGTCTCGGTCTCACGTTTGGTGTCTTAACGCAACTCGCAGCGATGGGTTTGATTCTGATCATGCTGGGCGCGATCCATAAAAAGATCTTTGTTTGGCACACGGGATTTTGGGGAGAGAAGTCGTCGGGGTGGCATTACGATCTGATGTTGGTTGTGATGAACGTTGTCATCATCTGCACGGGCGGCGGCAAGTACGTGCTCTGGAAGTAGCTTCGAGCCGTGGTCCAACGTGGTCAGTGGTCAGGTGTTTGAGGATGCGGGCTTGCCCCGTTGGTAATTCACGCAGACGGCTAAAAAGGAACTGCTTCGAGTACAGCGCGGAGCGTGAGGTATCAACGGGACAAGCCCGTGGCATCCACGAAGTCAAGCTTGCTCTGTTTGTAGCAGCGAGCGTGAGGTACCAACGGGACAAGCTTGTGGCATGGTAACTGACAACCAACCCTGACCACTGACAACGATAACTGACCACTGACAACGGACCACTAACAACCGACGATTCATCCATCAACGACCTGCTCCAAATATTCCTTAATCTCTTTATGCCCGCCATGCTCGGCCCAACCAGCCGGAGTCGAATGCACCTTCGTGTCCTTGATATCGACTTGAGCACCATAGTCGATCAAGAACTCGACCATCTCACGATGCCCGTTGTGTGCCGCGTAATGCAGACCGGTTCCCGAAAAGTCAAAGCCGGGCGGAATGTCATTAATCTGTGCACCCTTTTCCAGGAGAAGGCTCGCGGCCCCGACCTGATTGTGCATGCAGGCGTAGACAAAAGCGTTGTTGATGATCTCCTGTGGATCATCTTTCCATTGCGCGGCCTTCGAGGTCAGTTCATCTCTTATCGGGGAAGAATGATTTGATTTTGCAAGTTCACCGAAGGGCCAATCGATCTTGCCAGCATCCGGTTTCAGACTGCCGTCGCTGTCGAAGAACCATTCCATCAAATCTGTCCGACCAAGCGCCGCGGCTTTGCGCAGGTTATCCACGCGTGCCCCCCGTTCAAGCAACAATTTGATCACGCCCTGATTATTCCAATACAGAGCCTCTTCCAATGGTGACCAACTACCCGTGCCATTAATCTGGGCGCCATGGTCGAGAAGCAAAGCCACAATCTCCACATTGTCGATGCACGCCGCAGCACCGAGTGCCCCATTGATGTCTGCACGGCCGTCGATCAGCACTTGTGCCATCTGGACTTTGTTCGGCACGTTGATCGCTTCAAGCGCCAAGCACTGAAGCAGTGTGGGATGACTAATTGAAGATCTGGCAGTTGCGAGTGACGGGTCTTCTTTCAGTAAAGATCTCAGTCTCTCGAGGTCGCCAGACTTGATGGCCGCGATTGCTGGATGAAATTTCTTGTCCATACTTATCCTGGTTATGTAAAGGGTAACCCTCTGGGGCCACACGTTGTTATGTTAAGTGCCTGCCCGGTGTGAAATGAGACTTCAGACTACTCGTACGTACGAGTTGGCACTAAAACGAGACTTTTGTACAAAGCTCTCGTCAGCTTAACCCAATCCGAGATCTGCTTCTGAACCGTATTTAGATTGTAGTATGGTCTTTAGCACTTGAGAGAGGTCAAGCTATGGGTAAACGAACTATTACTGCAATCAGTTGGTTGGGGTTGCTTCTAGTTTTTGTTGCGCTTGCAGGTTATGCGAAGGGTTTTCGACCTGAGAATTTGATCAGCCTTGCCATGACGAAACTCACCGCTTCCCGACCAACAATCGCAAACGACACGCTTGCATCGGAAACGAAAGCTCCGGCGGCGCCCGAGTTCGCTCCTGGAATGTGGATAAATTCCGAGCCGCTTACCATGAAGGGTTTGCACGGCCGCGTTGTGTTGGTGGAATTCTGGACCTTCGGTTGTTACAACTGCCGCAACGCCTTGCCGTACGTAAAGCGCTGGCACGAACGCTATCACGACAAGGGTCTCACCGTTGTCGGAGTACACTCTCCCGAATTTGAGAGCGAAAAGAAAATCGACAGTTTGAAACAACAAGTGGCTGCTTTGGGAATCCGCTTTCCCGTGATCACTGATAACGACTATGCAACATGGAATGCTTACAACGTAGCGGCCTGGCCCACGCTGTTCGTCGTCGATAAGTCAGGCAGGATTCGCTGGTCACACGTTGGCGAAGGCGCGTATGAAAAGACGGAAAAGGTTATCAATCAGTTACTGGAAGAAAGTCAGCAGAAGTCAGAGGGGAAATCAACCATGTCAAGCAAAGAAGGAAAGATTCCGAGCGAAAAGATTGTGAAGTCCGAAGATGAGTGGCGCAGAGAGCTTTCGGCCGATCAATATCACGTGTTACGGGAGCAGGGAACGGAGCGCGCTTTTACCGGCGCCTATTGGGACAATCATGAGAAGGGCATGTACCTTTGCGCAGCGTGCAAGGCACCGCTCTTCAATTCAGAGACCAAGTTTGATTCGGGCACTGGTTGGCCCAGTTACTACGCTCCAGTTTCAGAGACGAGCGTCACGAAAGAGTCTGATACGAGCCTGGGCATGACTCGTGTTGAAGTAAAGTGTAGTCGCTGCGGTTCGCACCTGGGACATGTGTTTGATGATGGACCAGCACCGACGGGTCTCCGATACTGCATCAACTCCCTGGCGCTCGATTTCAAGAAACAGTAGTACGGTCGGGGGGCAGAGGTCAGCTTTGTGCAAAAAGTCTTTTGCATTCCGGCTTGCCGCACCCTTGCGGTAAGCCTGCGGCTTACCGTTATTCCAACCTAAATATCAGGCTAGGCCTAAACTGTTCCATCTTTGGGGCATAGCCTCAATCAAAATAAATGAAAACGTTCGGTAAGCCGCAGGCTTACCGCAAGGGTGCGGCACAGCCGAACCGTTCGGACCCAAAAGTGACTCGAGTAACAAGTATGCTTTGAAGCTTCAAGATCTATCTGATCCAGCACGCCTGCCTTTCAGCGGTGGACTGTCGCTGAACACCCTCACTCCGGGGTCACTACGAGTTGCGCATCACGATTGAAGACCTTACGGCAAGCCAGGCGGCAACGCAGAGTGTGGGATTTGAAGTTCAGTAATTCGAATCCGTATCAACTTCCTTGTTTATCAACAACCTCGAAGCGACAACGTGGTGAGACTTCACGATCGCATTTCTCATGAACTTCGGCTGAGATTATTTCGGACAGCAGAGTCTCCGCGAGTCTGCAAACTTCTGGGTGCTCCGAGACAGCGGTTGCCAGCGGACACCTCTCGCTGCAGATGAACAGTTTCTCGTTCTCCTTCTCAATGCGTGCAGCTCCTCCAATGCTCTCGAGAGCAGTAAGTGCGCTCTCAACCCGACTCTCCAAGTCGCGCTGCTTGTCACTGGCAGCGTGATCAACGGCCAAGGAACGTCCTACCTCACGCAAGACCTCCTCGAGTGATGAAGGCGTCAACCGTCCCTTGAGCACGGTGATTAGTTGATTGAGTAGAGTGTCGTACGCCTTTGGAAAAAGCTGCTCTGCTTCATCCGTTAGCTTGTAGGAGAAGTGTGGCTTACGGGTGCCTCGCTGGGTACCGCTTTGTCTGATCAGACCATCACGTTCCAGCGATAGGAGGTGGGCCCGCACGGCATTGTCGGTAAGTTCCAGCTCATGGGCCAGCTCATTAACCGTTTTGGTCGTACCTCTCAATAGGGTGACGATGCGGCCACGGGTGCTGCCAAAAAAGCGCTTATCCAGCTTTGTCCTCTTCATTTCTCGCGCAGGATCGCACATTTTCGGCATAAATACAATAAATCAAGATAGTCCTTGACTTATTAGTTCAAGGGTGTATCCTGCGTTCATAGATACAAATCCCCCATTGGCATAAATTCCAAAACAGAAGAAGGAGAGAGGTGATGGAACACATTATCGATAGCTCAACCCGAACCATTTCCCCGGCTAAGACACGAACTGATGCCGGCGCAGCGGGACCTGCTTACGAGGCTTACCAAATCCTGCGCGCGGGCTTTGTAGTCGCACCGATCGTCGCGGGACTGGATAAGTTCTTCAATCTACTGGTGAATTGGGAGCAGTACTTGCCACCGTTTGTTAACAGGATGGTTGGGGGATATGGTCACGAACTGATGCTTGCGGTTGGTGTCATCGAAATCGTAGCGGGTATCGGTGTCTTACTTAAGCCGAAGATTTTTGCGTACGTTGTTTCGGCATGGCTGTTACTTATTGTTGTGAACCTCCTAATGATTCCAGGCTATTACGATATCGCTCTACGCGACTTCGGACTGGCTTTGGGAGCGTTCGCACTTGCTCGTTTAAGTCAGCAGATGGATAGCTGAGTTTTCTGCGCAATCGAAAGGACAGATGATGTCAGCAAGAGTTAGGCAGGGATCCTCGATTTCTCGTCGAATCAGGAATCACCCTTCGTCTCATCTTCAACGATGCCGATCTCAACTATTCAAGGCCGCAAACCCTTTGCGTCGTGTGAACTCACCAACAGTCGAATGTGTGGCCCAGGCGCGCCTGCCAACCAGCTTCGGCGAGTTCCGTATTATCGGTTACCGCTCTCGTAGTTCGAATGAAGAGTACGTCGCTCTGGTTCAAGGCGAACTGCGCAAGGACCGACCGACTCTGGTTCGGATTCATTCGCAATGTCTGACCGGTGATGTGTTTGGATCAACTAAATGCGATTGTGGTCAGCAGTTGCGCTCCGCAATGCAACTGATCGAGCGCGAAGGAAGTGGAGCAATTATTTATCAGCAGCAGGAGGGTCGCGGCATCGGCATTATCAATAAGATTCGTGCTTACGCTTTGCAGGATAAAGGCGCAGACACCATCGAAGCGAACGAGATGTTGGGATTGGCAGTTGACCTCCGTTGTTTTGAGCAACGCGCGGAGATCTTGCGTGACCTCCGAGTTAGCAAGGTGAGGTTGATGTCAAATAACCCGCAGAAGATACAGACGCTTGAAGAGATGGGAATCGACGTTGTCGAGCGCGTGCCGCTTCCGATTCAACCTACGGAAGCTTCCCGAGGTTATCTACGCACCAAGAAAGAGAGGCTGGGCCATCTGCTTGAAGGTGTCTGAAACGGAAAAACAGCCGCCATCAGTGGCGGCTGTTTTCTTCGAGACTGTGGATTAGCTTGAGCCCTCACAACTCCTTCAACGTCGGCAACTGCTGCGCCATTAATCTCCTCGTGATCGTATCACTCTCACAAAGCCAAACATGTCGTCATTTACGAAGTGCGGGCGGACGCCACAAATCACGAGATAGGTGCCCCGGGTGGGAAAATGGACCACCTCGATACGGTCCTGTGGGAAAAGTCGGGGATCTACCCCTCGGTAGATTCTCTGGTTCGGGTCATCGATCAATCCCGGCGGTTCTGACCCGGGAACAAGTAGATCCGGATTGATGTCATTGGGCCGGGTGTCATCGTCGTACACGATGACCTGGTGGAAACCGGAAATAATAAAGTTGACCGTTCCACCGGCCTTGATTGTAACGATGTTGGGAATCAGTTGGTGCCCATTCGGAATTCCGGGTGCACCAAGATTGGGAAACCGATCCAGCGGTGGATCTGTGGGCCATTGACCAAAGCTGACCGTGGCACTAGCGAGTGGACCGCTTATGCGCGGATGTCGATGCTCTTCTGCTCCGACGCGTCGAATTCCCGGTTCTAAAGTCAGACCAAGAACCGCGGAAACACCGGCGCCGGCGCTGACCTTCAAAAGATTCCTGCGACTAGTTCTTGACATGAAAGTCCCTCCTTGGGTGGACAAAAACAGACCAAA
>DATBMP010000319.1:0-8181 GCA_036554845.1 Pyrinomonadaceae bacterium | reverse complement strand
GGTTTTTTATGGATGCGCTGGAGTACGGGACGCCTCCACACGGCGGGATTGCGCCCGGAATCGATCGGTTGATGATGGTGCTTGCGGGAACGGACAACATGCGAGATGTGATTGCCTTTCCTAAGACTGCGTCGGCGGCAGACTTAATGATCGACGCGCCCGCTGAAGTCGATCCAAAGCAGTTGGAGGAGTTACATCTGAAGGTGGTCTTGGATTAATCAGTTGTTGGTTGGTGTTGGTCTTGAGTCTTTACTCTGCGTCCTAAAGCGTCTCCCGCGATCTCTTCGCTAACCTGTCTAGCTTGGAATGCGTCGATTTCGAGATAAAGTTAACGCGGAGATCGCGGAGACGCTGAGGACGCAGATCAAAGACCCAAGACGACAACTCACCACTAAACATCTATCAAAAATGCTCACCCTGGCCACCTCGCATCGCGATCAGATCTTAAGTCATGCGTGCACAGCCGCTCCGGACGAATGTTGCGGATTGATTGGTGGCGAGAACAATAGATCGCGCACAATCTACCCATTAACAAACGTCTCTCTGAACCCTGCTGTCGCTTACGAAGCCGCACCTGAAGAACTTTTTGCCGCACAAAAACAGATGCGCGATCGGGGTGAACAACTGGTCGCGATCTACCACTCCCACCCTCGCTCAGCCGAACCTTTGCCCTCCGAAACTGATGTTAAACTCGCCTACTACCCGTCAGCTACCTATTTGATTGTCGGCCTCGCTGGCGCGAAACCCTTGTTGCGAGCCTTCGAAATCTCTGAACGCGAGCAAAGCTGGAGGCCAGTTGAGTATGAGTTAGTGGACGAGTAAGATTGAACCACTTCAAAGTGACACTCGTAGAGATCTGAGGAGATGGAGACTAAGAAGACTAAATACGACACCAACCCTCTCGATCCCGATTTTGTGCGACAGACCGACGAGGTTTGGGGAGAAGATGATCAAAAGCCTGAAACGCAAGAGGGAAGAGGCGCAACAAAGCAGGTAACTCCTTCTCCAAGTGATAATGCCCGTTCAAATGTTTACTCTGAAGCGCCCACTCGACGCATAGACGATCCGCCACTCGACGCGCCTTATCCGTCAGTGTTTGTGCCGCCATCGTATACACCTCCACCGGCGCCAATTCGTCCGCCCCAACCGCTCTATCAACAAGCACCACATCCTCCAGCGAGTCAGCAGCCATCATCGAGAACGGTACCCGGCATTGGATTGCCCGAAAAATGGGCAGCTATGTTGCCATATGCTCCGTTCTACATCGGGGTTGTAGTTTCGTTACTAGATTTGTTACTGGTTCCGCGACAGGAAGTTAGAGTTCGCTTTCATGCGGCTCAGGGCCTGTCGCTGCACATTGCGATGTTGGCCATTCAGACAATCTTCGGGGTGATCGGGTCGCTTACTGATAGCTCGTTGGGTGGTTCACTCTTCAGTCTGGCATCAACAATCTTCCTGATTATCTCCATGGTGCGCGTTTGGAAGGGTGAACCTCACAGAATTGCGCCTTTGGCTGATCCCTCACAATGGTTTAACCAGCGTATCGAGCCCCGCAAGTCACAGTAGAGCCTTTTGTATGGCACCCACATTGCTCTTCATAACCAGCGTCAAGGGCTACGTCGAAAAGATGGCTGGTTAAGGGCATTTCGACGTGAAACCGTCCTTGAACCGTGTACTAATGTTGCGATTTGGTGCGCTTGTGGGGATCATGAGAAAAACAGTCTTAGGCAGGTGCCAATAAACGCGCTTTCCCGGGCATGTTCGCGATTGAACAGATTTAAAGTTGGAGGGAGATAATGACTAATCTAGACCAAAGAATCCGCAGATCAGTTGCCTGGTTGGCGATAGGTGCGTTTTTGTTGATGCCGGTTGCCATTGCCGGTCAAACGCAGGTCAAACCACCAAGCAATAAATACAGTATTGAAGACGACATTCGCTTAGGTCAGCAGGCTGCGCAACAAGTACGACAACAGATGCCTCTGATCCATGACGGAAACATCGATAACTATGTCGAGAGAGTGGGCCAGCGATTGGTAGCTGCGCTTCCTCCCGAAGTTCGTCATCCGCAGTTTCGTTACACCTTCGATGTTGTGAATGCGCGGGACATCAACGCTTTTGCGTTGCCCGGTGGTCCAATGTTCATCAATCGCGGCATGATCCAAGCTGCGAGCCGTGAAGGTGAAATGGCGGGTGTCATGGCCCACGAGATCGTTCACGTTGCTTACCGTCATGCTACGGCCCAGGCGACTGAAACGCAGAAGTTTCAGATCGGATCAGTTCTTGGTCAGATCATCGGCAGTGTGGTTGGTGGAGTTCCAGGTGCGATCATCGGCGCAGGTAGTCAGATCGGTTTTGGTGCCGGTGCATTGAAGTACAGTCGCAAATACGAAACGCAAGCCGACATCGTCGGTGCGCAAATCATGGCGCGTGCCGGCTACGATCCACGCGACCTCGCTGAGATGTTTCGAAAGATCGAAAGGCAGGGTGGTGGTAGTGGGGGACCAGAGTGGCTGAGTAGTCACCCGAATCCAGGCAATCGTTACGAGCGCATCCTTCAGGAAGCAAGACTACTGCGTGTCAATCCAAATAATACGATTGACGATACGCGGGCATTTCAACAGGTACAGGCGCGTTTAGGCAGCATGGGAACCGCGCCGACGATGGCAGAGATCGCGCGCAGCGGTCAACGCTATCCTTCCGGCTCGAGCGAGGGCGATAACTATCCTCGGGGCGAGCGAGTTGTTTATCCTTCAAACCGTTATCGCACGGTGTCGGCGGGTAACCTGCTCAGCTTGAGGATTCCGGACAACTGGCGCGAAGCAAATGGTGATGGAAGCTCGGTTACGTTTTCACCTCCAGGAGCCTACGGCAACGTCCAGGGCCAGTTTGTCTTTTCACATGGAGTGATGGTTGGTGCAGCGAATGTAGGCAACAGTAATTTACGTCAGGGAACCGAAGTGTTCGTTAATGCGCTACTACAGAACAATTCATACCTGCGTCAACAAAGTGGCTATCAGCGAGTGACCATTGATGGAAGATCGGGCCTGGCGACCCAGCTTTCGGGTCGATCGCCGCTCCTTAATCAGAACGAGATCGTGACGATCTATACGGTGCCGCTGCGCAGTGGGAATCTGGGATACATTGTTGCCGTTTCGCCGCAGAGGGACTATCGCGTTTACCAGCGAACATTTAATGACGTGGTGAGCTCGATAAACTTAAATTAGTTGAGTGCGTTGTAAGGCGGCAAAATAAGCCGCGGATTAGCGCTAATGACGCGGATTGAAGCGATACTTTTCAGATCCGCGTCATTCGCGTTTATCCGCGGCTTAATGTTTTTCCTTTCGAGTCATCAAAGCTCAGCAGAGTCAATCGCTTTAGCTTCCTGCCACAACGCCTCGAGTTCATCCAGATTAGTCGCATCAAACTTTCGCCCCTGCGCTAGCAGCGATTGTTCGATGTGTTGAAAGCGTTTACGGAACTTTCGATTAGTCAGCTTCAAGGCAGCTTCCGGTTCGACATGTAGATGACGTGCGATGTTCGTCACTGCGAACAATACATCGCCCACCTCTGCTCGAACCTGGCTGTGGTCTCGCTCATGATTGGTCGACTGGTGCTGACGAATCGCCGTTTGCAATTCATCGATCTCCTCTTTCAACTTTTCAAAGATGTCTTCAAGACGCTCCCAATCAAATCCTACACGCGCGGCCTTGGTTGAAAGTTGATGTGCCTCCATCAGCGCGGGAACTTTTGTTGACACTCCGTCGAGCAGTGAGGTCTTCGCAGTCGCGTTAATTGCCTTCTTCTCCTCGGCTTTGATTGCTTCCCAACTGCGCAAAACGTCGGCCGAGTTTTCAGCAGTGGCATCGCCAAACACATGAGGATGGCGGCGGACCATCTTTGAGTGCACCGCTTCAGTCACATCATCGATTGTGAAATGACCACTCTCTTTCGCTACCTGCGCGTAGAAGACTACCTGAAAGAGCAGGTCGCCGAGTTCAGAAGCAAGTTCTCTGGTGTTTCCTTCACGGGCGCCTTCTACCGCTTCGAAAGCTTCGTAAGCCTCCTCGAGCAGCATCGGCGCAAGCGTCGCGTATGTCTGCTCACGGTCCCAGGGGCAGCCCTCGGGAGAGCGCAGGCGTTCCATTAAAGTTACAAGATCACTGAATGTGGCTGGCATATGATGATTGTCGATTGTTGAGTGTCGATTGTCGATTTCCGCTGATGATCGAAATGTGGATTATACCCAGTAGACGTTTCCTGGACATTCGCTGAACGATAGACCGGACATCACCCATTGCCTGACGTTTTAGTTTGGGGTTACAACAAACAGCAATCGATGATCCTCAATCGACAATGGTTTCAGCCGGATGCTACCATCAGGTTCATCAAATTAATCAGATTATGAGGAAGTTCCAGGTCTTGTCAGATCATGAACCCGTTAACTTTCTGAGCAGCAGCGTATGAGCGAAGAACAGGGCAATTTCAAAGTTACAGATCGTAGATTATTCAACGCCGATGGCACGCCGCGTGACGTGCCACCGGAGGAAAAGCCGGCCGAAGAGAAGCAGGTGTCGCCAGCGAGTGGTCCAACGAATGAGGCGGCGCCGACCGCGTCCGAACCACAGAAGACCGTGGCCGATGCCCCCGCAGCGACTGAAGAGGAAGATCTGAGTGATGCGGATGATCCTGCAAGCTTTCTCAATTTTCTTATGACGCTCGCTTCAAATGCGGCAGCTACTCTCGGCATGATGGAGCATCCCGTCACCCACCAGCGCGACGTTGATTTAGAGGCGGGCAAACATTGGATCGACGTTCTGGCGATGCTTGAGAGAAAGACGAGCGGAAATCTGACGAGTCAGGAACAGCAGATTTTGAAGGGGTTGTTGAGTGACCTCCGCATGCAGTATGTCTCGCTCGTCAACAGTGCCGCCGCCAAAGCACCGCGAGGGTTTACGGGTCGCGATATTCTTGGCGGATCTTAAGACGGAATTTGGATTTTGGTCTTTTGACTTTTAGTCGTGCGATTCCAAAAAAATCAAAGACCAAAGACCAAAGACCAAAGACCCAATACCAGCCCCCATTACCCAGCTTCGCCCGCTTTAACCCTAAATGAAACTGACCTTCCTGGGAACCGGCACATCAACAGGCGTACCTTCCATCGGTTGTGAATGCGAGACCTGCACCTCAGATGACCCACGCGACAAACGTTTGCGAGTCTCGGTCCTCATTGAAGAGTCCGATCAGACTGTACTCATCGATACCTCTGCCGATTTCCGCCAACAGGCTCTTCGCGTCGGATTAAAACGTCTCGATGCAGTTCTCATCACACACTGTCACGCAGACCACATCTTTGGACTCGACGACATTCGACCACTCAACTTTCGATATGGCCCTGTCGGTCTCTACGCGAACGAGAGGGCTTGGCCCGATATTCGACGAATCTTCAAGTACGTTTTCGAGCCATCGCATTTTGGCGGCGGGCTCCCGCAAATAATTCCGCATACTGTTTTCAGTCGTGCTCCATTCTGCCTGGGTGGCGGGCTTCAGGTGACTCCGTTGGAAGTTATTCACGGTCGCTTACCGGTGATGGCCTATCGATTGAACAACTTCGCTTATGCGACCGACTTGAGTGAGATACCACCAGAGACGTTGGATGCGATGAAAGATCTGGATGTGCTGGTCCTCGATTGCCTTCGCTTTGCCGAGCACCCAACACATCTATGGTTTGAGAAGGCGCTTGCGTACGTTGAGAGAATTAAGCCAAAGCGAGCTTATTTCACGCACATGGCACATGACGTGAAGCATGAACGCGATTCAACTCGAATGCCCGCGGGTGTGGAGTGGGCCTATGACGGGTTAGTTATTGACGATTGATGATTGACGATTGTCGATTGGAAGAAACCGGGCGGCAATCGGCAACTGCACGATCGGAAGAACCCGGCGGCAATCGGCAACTGCACGATTGGAAGAACCCGGCGGCAATCGGCAACGGCAAATCGTCAATCGTCAATCGACAATCGTCAATACCATGCGTTTATTTCACGGAACTGACAACGCAGACATTCAACGTCCCACCGTCCTCACGCTCGGCGTCTTTGATGGCTTGCATCTGGGCCATCAGCTAATCATGCGCACTGTCGTCGAGCGGGCACGCGCCACCCACTCGGTCCCAACCGTCATCACTTTTGATCCACATCCTCGCGCCGTGTTGCATCCTGAGTCTTCGCCACCACTCTTGCAGACTCTCGACCAAAAGGTAGAAGGTTTCGGTGTCCTCGGTATCGAACAGACCATCGTCGTGCGTTTCACCAAAGAGTTCTCGATGGTCCGCGCCCAAGACTTTCTCGCCGATGTTGTTCACGAACGCCTCCATGCAAAGGAGGTCTACTTAGGAAAGGGTTTCGCTTTTGGTCACAATCGCGAAGGTCATATCGATCTTCTGCGCCGCGTGAGTGGTCAACTCGGGTTTGTTGCGGATGAAGTTCCGGAAGTGCGAGTGCGCGGACGCAGAGTCAGTTCCAGCAGGATTCGTGAACTGTTGGCTCACGGCAAGGTGAATCTGGCTCGGCGCATGTTGGGTCGGCCATACGGCGTCGAAGGTCGCGTCGTGCGGGGTGATGAACGCGGCCATACTCTAGGTTTTCCTACAGCCAACCTCCATCCTGAGAACCGCGTCATACCCGCTCGCGGCGTCTATGTGACGGGCACGCTGATTGAAGGACAATGGAGACGAAGTGTCACAAATATCGGCATTCGGCCGACTTTTGGCCGTGATACTGAACCTTCGGTCGAAACCTTCGTAATGAATTGGTCGGGGGATCTGTACGGCGATGTTGTCCGGGTAAGATTTTTGCACCGCCTGCGCGAGGAAAAGAAGTTTAATTCCCTCGATGAGCTGAAGACCCAGATCGCGAGAGACGTTAAACTAGCAGAGAGTTATTTTGAGCGTTCTGGAACACGACACATGCTGTCGCTACTTTAACCGAGTATTGAGAGACCATTAATGAATGTCGAACAAGCACTGGTGCCCGTCAACCGCAACAACGGCCATACAGCCAACGGCGGCGGGTCATCGGTATTGAATCTTGAGACCCTTAAGCAGAGCGCGAAGCCTGTCGGTACTGCAATTGACCCGCTTAGTGATGAGTTGGTCGATAGCATTCTCGAGGGTCGTGGATTTCGAGGATGGCTGCGAGCGCTGAATATTGGACGCGTTCTCGGCCTTCTATCCCTCTATCTGTTTCTCGATACCTACGACATCCGTGCTGAATTCAACGCGCGCTCCAGAACGCGTCGTCGTGACGAACGGACTGAAGAGGGAATACGTGCTCGACTTCGGCATTGGACGAAAGACGTGCTCGCGTCGTCAATCGACAAACTAATCCGTCTGGTTCGCTTCTTCGTGTTTCGCGGCTTCGACGGATCAAATCGCAAGGAAGTCAGACTCCAGAAGCAGGCCGTTTGGCTGCGCGAGAGTCTCATCGAACTTGGTCCAACATTCATTAAGATTGGTCAGGCACTTGGTACGCGCGGCGATCTTCTGCCGCTTGCGTACATCAAGGAGTTGGAAACATTGCAGGACCAGGTCCCTGCATTTCCAACCAGTGACGCTTTTGCGCGTATCGAATCCGAGTTGGGCCAACCGTTGACTACGCTCTACCGGGAGATTGATACCGAACCAATAGCAGCTGCTTCGTTGGGCCAGGTGTATCGCGCTCGTCTCCACAGTGGAGCGGAAGTCGCGGTCAAGGTTCAAAGACTTAATCTCAAAGAGATCATCAGTTTTGATATCGCCGTTCTGTACCGCCTGGTTAAATTGACCAATCGCGTATTTCCCAAAGCAAACGAGAATGCCGATTGGGAAGGGATGTTGCGCGAGTTTCACACGACCGTCTTTGAAGAGATGGACTATGTGCGTGAGGGACGCAACGCCGATCGATTTCGCTATAACTTCCGTGACTGGCGCGCCGTGCGTGTTCCACGTGTCTTCTGGTCCCACACAAGTGAAAAGGTACTGACACTCGAGTTCATTCGCGGTACGAAAGTTGTCGATCTCGAGCAGTTAAAGGCGCGACGAATTTCGCCAGTAAAGGTCAATCGTTTGCTGGTTCGGACGTACCTGAAACAGCTACTCGAGGATGGGTTCTTCCACGCAGATCCTCATCCGGGCAATTTGTTGGT
>DATBMP010000259.1:0-12562 GCA_036554845.1 Pyrinomonadaceae bacterium | reverse complement strand
GTGTCGCCGTCGGTGACTTCATACCGATTGGCGTCGATAAAGACTGCGCCGCGCCCGCCCTCAAACCGAAGAAACTGATCATTCTCCGCGTGGGTCTCTAACCCGATCTCTTCCTGAGGCTGAAGACTCATTACAACCAGTTGAAGATGTTTCGCGGTGTACAAGACCTTGCGAAAATTGTTGTTCTCCAGAGTGTCTCGTTCGATGTTCGTGTGAAACCCTTTCATAATTTCCTCATTCTTCCTCCGAGCAGTCGGCACCGAACAAGACCGCTCTGCCCGGCTTTTTTAACGTTTCTTAGTCTGCCCCCTGCGATTCTATCTACCCCACCAAAATCTGAAGGAGTTGTCGGAGCAGGGCTAATAAGATAACTGCTCGCTCATACTTTCTTTCAAGTGTAACAAAGCGATCAAGTTGTTCGAGTGACTGCGCAATGTGTCGTTTCCTTACGCTCGTCGGTCCAAAGTTATTATAGTCAAAATTAACCCAACGCACTTCGCCGCCTGTATGAGGGATAAGGGTACGTAGTCAGAACGAGTATGATTACACTGAAACAAGAACACAGAAGAGGGGGGAAAACCGATGCCTGATCCGATCGCCAGAAAACGTCTGAAGAAGCGAATGCTTGAACGTTGGGAGAACGAAGGCGGAGCAATTGCCGCCGATCCAGGTAGTGATGATCCTAAATCGAGGAACGAAAAAAAGGGCGAGTCCAAGCAACGATCAGCCTCGCGCAATAAGTTGATGGTCGGAGGACAACCATCTCCGGAAAAGAAGCGCAGGCTTCCGCGGAAATGAGTTTCAAAGACGCATCGTTCAAGGGACACTATGAGGGAGGAACCGTGATGAAAACGATCACTTCATTCCTGCTTGCTGTTGCAACCGTAGCGGGCGTTGCCGCATTCACGGCATCCGAATCTCGACAAGGTGATCAACGGGCAGCCCCAGTCTTCGTAAAAACAGTTCCGCCGGGATACCGCGACTGGAGGTTGATCTCAGTGGCCCGTGAAGAAGGCGATCTGGACGACATACGCGCCATCCTGGGTAACGACATTGCGATCAAGGCCTATCGCGAAGCGAAGCTTCCATTCCCCGACGGCACAATCATCGCTCGACTTGCATGGAGCCACGACGCCTCAGAGGAAAACAACAAGACCTTTGGCCGTCCCCAATCGTTCGTCGCCGGCGCGCCCAAGAACGGCATTCAGTTCATGGTCAAGGACTCAAGAAAATACACCTCAACGGGAGGTTGGGGATTCGCACATTTCGACAACGGTAGGTCTGCCGACGATGCCGTGCTTAACACCTGCTTTCCCTGCCACCAGGCCGTGAAAGAGCGCGACCTCGTATTTACACGTTATGCACCTTAAGGAATGCATTGTCATTCGTGACCGCTGACTGCAAACGGAGGTCGAGAAACTGTGCGTGCCAGTCGATTGATGCGAGGCTGCTTGGGATACCAATCCAATTTTATACGTCGCGGTTTGTTGATGCGTTTCTGATGAGGCCTGCCGATCGATCGCTGGAATTAAGTCAGCCTGAATTTTTGAAGGTCTCATGTGTATACCTCACCTTTAAGCCACGTGATTGCTCGTTAGGTATAGAAGTTTCTAGTCTGAAGCATGAAGTTGTGCTCAATGTTGGGGTCGGGGGTCGGCGCCCGCCAGATATTTTCATGAGGACGGTCATACTAGTTTAACCGCCACCGTTAGTAATCTTGTTATATGACGAATAGATAGCAAAGAGACGGTCTACGGCGGCCGGATCGCTCCGCGCCAATAAGGTAATCATCTCGTCACGCTCATCAAGTAATGACCTTAACGTCTCGCGCTGGGCCGTCGTGAACACGGATTGGTTCGCGGTTTCGATCTGAGCCCTCAAGTCTGTATAAAACTCGCTAGTGAGTTGCCGCGCAGGTTCGTAATCGCCTCGCTGGACGTCAATCATTGCGGCGCTCAAAGTGTTTTGAAGTTGAATTAAACGCACTTCACGCTGTGCGACGTCGCGCTGCTCCATTGCCCTGCTCGCCTTAAACCACATCGGAACGAACCCGAGGAAAAAGAATCCTAGACAGAGAGTTGTATATAGACCGACCCTCGTCCAGGGAATAGCCAGCTGCGAAAATCCCTGACTCAAAACACTGCTCTTTACGGTGGCACCCGTCTTGTCGGAGATGTGTTCTTTCATCAACTTCTCGTATCACGCTAGAACATAAACATCCGGCTGTTTAACTTCTCTGAAAAGTACTCATGCATACTCGAACCAAATAATAAGCCAGAATATTTTGGAGCGAATCAGTGGAAACACAGCATCGGATGAGTGTTTACCCTTACGGGTCGGGCATCCGTCGTTGTTATACTTTCTTGCATCCATTTCACAGTTGCGTCTGAACGCTTGCAGTTTCGGTCATCTGAGGGAGGAACGGCTTTGGGCATTCGCGGCAAATTACTCTTGCTTGCAATCGGGATAGCCGTACCTCTCGTCGTCGTCGGGGCGCTGGATCTGAGGAACATGTGGAGACTCAGTCGTGCTCAAATGGACGACTCGATTAAACAGCAGGTCGACCTTGCGTCGATTGCGCTTGAGCGTTGGCTTGACGATCAGAAATCAGCTCTGGAGGCAATTGCCGCGTCAGCCGGCGACAATGACCCTCGTTCTCCTGTTATTCGTGAAAACCTGGAAAGTGTTCTGCAAACGCGACGATTTTGGATGGATCTGCGGATTACCAACGCTGGCGGTACGACAACTGTTTCACAGCCAGCGCGCAAAGAGCTTCTACCGAGTGCTCTCGCCGACCATCTGGTCTCTGAAATGCAGGAACGTAATTCGTGGGCTGTGGTTACTGACCGAACTCTCGACGAGGCTCGACCAATCGTGGTAATCGCCGCGCCGATTGAAAAAGGCGGCGCGGTAATCGCACGTATCGATGGAATGGCGGTTAATGAGCTATTCGACAGCATCAAACTTTCCCAGCAAGTCATAATTTCCGTTCTGGATTCAGACGGCCGCATTCTTTACCGACGGCGCGGTTCAGAAGCACCGACGGAAGAGGATGTGAGTTGGGCGCCACTATCGGCAGCGCTAGACGAGAAGCGAACAAACGTTGTCGAGCTCACCAGTCCCATCGACGGGATAAAGCGCGTCTACGGTATCGCGCATGTAAGAGACACGGGCTTGATAGCGATGATTGGGATCCCCAGTTCGACGCTCTATGAACCAGCTCGCAGTCGAGTTACACGTTACGCGCTCGTGGGGCTTTTGGCATTATTTCTCGCGATTGCCGCCGCTCTCGCAATCGAGCGAAGTATCGTGTTACCGATTCGACGCCTACGTTCGACTGCGCAGCAACTTGGTGCGGGTGAACTATCAGCCCGAGCACCTGTCACGGATGCCGCAGAGATTGGAGATCTCGCAACAGCTTTCAATTCCATGGCCGATAAAATAGAAGAGCGTGAAGAACGGCTCACGGAGCTTGATCAGTTGAAATCAGATTTTGTAAGCAGTGTGTCACACGAGTTAAAAACACCCTTGACTACTATTAAGATACTCGCACATCTGCTTCAGCAAGGGGGGCTAAGGGATGAGGAACGACTTGATTACTCGAAAACCATCGCGGCGGAGTGCGATCGCCAAATCGACTTTGTCGGGAACTTGTTGGATCTGTCGCGCATCGAATCTGGCGCATACATACTTCGCAAATCGCCTGTTGATGTTGGTGAGCTAATTGCATCGTCGCTCGAGGCTGAGCGACACCGTGCAGAGTCGCTAGACCTCCTGCTCTCCACTAATATTCCGTCCCAATTACCGCCTGCTCAGGGTGATTTCGAAGGACTACGGCGAGTAATCCGAGAGTTGATTGATAACGCGATGAAATACACTCCTGGCGGGGGTCGAGTCCTGGTCTCGGCCGACGCAGTCGAAGGAATGGTCGCAATCACAGTAGAGGATAGCGGACAGGGGATCTCCGATGTTGACCTGCCATTCGTATTCGACAAGTTCTATCGAGCACGTTCGGCGGCCACTGAATCGGCGGTAGATAACGATTTTGAAGCTGGCACGGCAACTCCTGGAGTAGGTTTGGGCCTTTACCTGGCCCAACGCGTCGTCAACCAGCTGGAAGGCAAGATCGTCGTTAAGAGTGCGCCAGGACGGGGCACGATCTTTACGATCCTCTTGCCGCAGTCGACAGCTGATGACAAGGCAGAAACGGACGATGAGGAAGTAACCAATGCCGAAGCGATTGTTAGTGGTTGACGACGAGCCAAACCTCCTGCGCGCTGTGGCTGCTTGCCTTAAGGCTGGAGGATATGAAGTGAGCACTGCTCGGAGTGGTCGCGAAGCATTGGTGCAACTAGCAGGAGCCGTACCTGATCTGGTAGTGAGCGACATTCGCATGCCTGGGATGGATGGCTATCAACTTGCGCGCCAATTGCGTGGAGCTCCGAGAACAGCGTTGGTGCCGATTGTGTTTCTTACTGCCAGGGATGAAACGGCTGATCGTATCGAAGGCTTCCGCACGGGTGTAGATGCTTACCTGACGAAACCGTTTGAGCCGGATGAATTGATCGCAGTCGTCAATGGAATCCTCAATAGAGTTGAACGAACACACTCACAAATTGCGCGCCTGATCGCCTCTACAGTTGTCGACGACACAACTGCAACTTTTCAGGATGATGCCCTAACCGAGGCAGAGGACCGCGTCGCATTAGAAGTCTCACGAGGTTTGTCGAATAAAGAGATTGCCGCACAACTGAAGATAAGTGTTCGCACGGTTGAAAATCACATCAGCCACATCCTCGAAAAAAAGGCGTTTAGCAACCGAGTCGAGATAGCCCGCTACGTTTTGGAGAATTTGAATTCGGAATGATGTCCCTCTCCGTAAGTAATGCGCTTTCTGTTTCCAAGCAAGATTGTTGACAACGATCTTGGGCAAGGATAAGGCCCGAATCGGCGGGCAATCCGCTGCATTGGCGGCGGCGCAATCCTCAAGCTTTTTTCAACAGAAACCAGTAGAAGCCACGTGGTGCCAAAGCCAGTTGGTAGGGAGCCTCACTGATAGCCGGAAACTCAGCCTCTCCCATCATCTCTACTGGTACCAGGTTTCTGTATTGATCCAAGTCGAGTTCAACTGGCTGCGCGGATTGAGACAGGTTAAAGACGCAAAGCACAGTTTCATCCAGGTAGGTGCGGGTGAAAGCAAATACCCTTCGATTCTTGGGTTTAATAAAATTGACCGTTCCGCGCCCAAAGACCGGGTGACGCTTTCGTAGATGAATCATCTCTCGTACCCAGTTGAGGAGAGAGGTGCCGTAGCGTTGCTGGGCCTCAACGTTCACTGCCTGATAACCATAAACAGGATCCATGATCAGCGGAAAATATAGCTGAGCAAAATCCGCACGCGAGAAACCGGCATTTCGGTCTGCAGACCACTGCATCGGTGTGCGTACGCCGTCACGATCACCGAGATAAACATTGTCGCCCATCCCAATTTCGTCGCCGTAGTAGAGAAAGGGACTGCCTGGCAGGCTAAACAACAGTGCGTGAAGAAGCTCAATTCGCCGCCGTCCATTCTCCATTAGCGGCGCCAAGCGGCGGCGGATGCCAATATTAAGCCGCATCCGCAAGTCTTTCGCATACTCATTATAGAGATAGTCACGCTCTTCATCCGTAACCATTTCGAGCGTCAACTCATCGTGATTTCTGAGAAACATACCCCACTGACAGTTCCCTGGAATCGGCGGTGTGCGTTCCAGTATTTCCACGATGGGACGACGGTCCTCCTGGCGGAGTGCCATGAACAGTCGCGGCATGATCGGAAAGTGATAGGCCATATGAAATTCATCGCCTTGTCCAAAATACTCGACTACGTCCTCTGGCCACTGGTTCGCTTCGGCTAGCAGTAGTGCATGCGGAAAATGTTCGTCTACGTGATGGCGCAGCCGGCGCAAAAAAGCATGGGTCTCAGATAAGTTTTCACAATTGGTTTCTTCGCGCTCAAAGAGATAAGGAACTGCATCGACGCGAAAGCCATCAATACCAAGCGCGAGCCAAAAAGAGACTACGTCCAGCATGACCTGCTGCACATCGGGATTGTCAAAGTTCAGGTCCGGCTGATGGCTAAAGAAGCGATGCCAATAAAAAGCTCCTGCCTCTTCGTCCCAGGTCCAGTTTGAACGTTCGGTATCGTTAAAGATGATGCGAGCGTCAGGAAACTTTTGATCGTCGCTACTCCAGACGTACCAACTTCGTTTTGGTGAATCAGGCGAGCGACGGGATTCCTGAAACCAGGGATGTTGATCAGACGTGTGATTGATAACCAGGTCGGCGATTACCCTGATTCCTCTCCTGTGAGCAGAAGTCAGGAAGTCTTTGAAGTCCTCTAGCGTTCCGTATTCGGGTAACACCGCGAAGTAATCGGCGATGTCGTATCCGCCGTCTTTGAGAGGTGAGTCGTAGAATGGGAGCAGCCAGATGCAATCAATACCCAGCCACTCCAGATAATCCAATTTTGCGGTCAGTCCGCGAAAGTCGCCGACACCGTTGCCATCTGAATCGCAGAAACCTCTGACGTAGATTTCGTAAAAGATGGCATCCTTGAACCACTCGTTGGTCGCACCTGATTTCGCCATTGATCTTAGAATTCGTCTATCAAGCTTCTGCACCCGGCTATTCATGCAGCGAGATTCTTCCGCAACAAGCGCAACTCTTCATGCAGCGCAGCTATCTCGCTCCGGAGTTCTTTCAAGGGTTTAGCACTCACCAACTCGGCCTCTTCGTTTTCCGCGTCGCGCCCAATAAAGAAGCTGGCGAGTACTGCCGTTACATAGCCAAAAACCGCAAATCCGTAAAGGGAAAGTAGAAAGCACAAGACGCGACCTTCGGCCGTTTGTGGCCAGTACTCAGTTCCCATGGTCGTGAGCAACATGGCGGTCCACCAAAGCGCGGCGCCGTAGGAGGCAAACCCACGTGGCATTTCATGCTCGAACGCATACATGCCTGCTGCTCCAGCTAGATTTACAATCAAGGTAAGCCCGAGGACGTAACCAAAACCTCGTCTACCAAAACTTGAACTGATGGCTTTCATGCCGCGGTTAAGCGATGTCACGATGCGCAACAACCTCAACCCTCTCGCTGCTCGTGCGACGCCGAACAAACGCACAACCCTTAGGATGCGCAAGATCCGCAGTGCGGGAACCGCAAGTGCTATTAGAGTGAGCCAATTGCTTTTGAGATAGGAAAATTTGTTGGGAGCAATAACAAGCCGAAGCCCAAAATCCAGAATGAAGATGGCCCAAATTAAGGTGCCAAAGATCTCTAGGAGCGGATTAAGTCCCCAGAGCAACTCAACGATTAGTAGCGCCAGCCAAATGAAACCCAGCACAATCATCGGCACCTCGAGCCAGCTCTCAAGATTACTGAGTATCTCGCTGCGTTCGTTATTCATTTCTTGCCTTATATGAATTTCATCCCTATTCATTGGTTCATCCTCCCGTGTGCCATACAGAGAAGCTGAATCTTGTCATGGCAGTATTTCGTCCCGACTGAATGTTGTCTCATTGCTGGAAATTTATTGTGGGTGGAAACACCTACGTAAATTAGGTGATTAAACTGATGTTCCCTGATTTGGTTTGCCTTATCTTGTTTTGGCTGATGAGCAAAATGTGGCACGTCACAACTGCCTTTGAGAAAGTAGGCAGAGGGACACCTTAGTCACATTCCCGGCAGTTGAGGCGCCGTAAGGCGCCTCAACTGCTTCAGACCACGTCAGATCTAGCACTCTACGGGAAGTTTGGGTTGAGTACCGCGGATCCAAGGTAGCAGATCAAAGTAGCCAACGAGCATGTCCCTGGCAACTAAAAGTCGAAGAGTCATCGTAGTGTCAAACCGGTTACCCGTGACGCTAAGGCGGACCGGCAGCGGTTGGCAGACTAGAAAAACGGCTGGTGGGTTGGCCTCCGCGATGCAGCCAGTGTTGCAACAAAGCGATGGTATTTGGATCGGGTGGTCTGGGGAAACGTCCGAGAACAATCAGGAAACGCGTCGCGAGATAACTGAAGAATGGGCCAGGCAAGAAAGTTATTTTGCGGTCAACCTAGACGAAGATACAGCTCAGGGCTTCTATGAGGGAATTGCTAATCAGGCGCTGTGGCCACTCTTTCATCATTTTCCTTCACAGGTGCGATTCAATCCCGATGATTGGAGCTCCTATGTTAGCGCCAACCAGATTTTTCGCGATGAGATCTTGAAGCATCTTCGCTCGAATGATCTTGTGTGGATTCACGATTATCACCTCTTGCTTTTGCCTCAACTGCTTCGCGAAGTGGTACCAGACATTTCAATCGGTTTCTTTCTTCACGTGCCATTTCCCTCGTCTTCAGTCTTCCGGATTCTTCCCAGACGTGAAGAGTTGCTGCGAGGTTTATTGGGCGCGGATTACCTGGCCTTTCATACGCACCGGTATCTTCAACATTTCCGGACTTCGATCCTGAGACTGTTGGGCCTCACAAGTCAGATGGATCGAGTTGAGTTAGGGAGGCGGGTCGTGCGGCTTGACGCCCTACCTATTGGAATTGCTCCTGAAGAGTTCAATGACCTTCTGGTCAAGAATGAAAGCACAAGGAACCAGTTGGCCGAACTGAAAAAGCGCTTCAGATACTGCAAGATTATTCTTGGAGTAGACCGGCTGGATTACACGAAGGGAATTCCTGAACGGCTGCGTGCTTATAACAAGTTCCTGCAAGATTCGCCGGAATGGCGGGGCAGGGTTGTTCTCATTCAAGTTGCAGTTCCTTCACGAGAGCGTGTGCCAAAGTATGGCCGCCTTCGCAAAGAGGTTGATGAGCTTATCGGACAGATTAATGGTGATTGGAGCACACCCGATTGGTCCCCGATTACATACGTCCGCCGTAGCTTGCCACAATCTGAACTTGCTGCGCTGTACGCAGCAGCCGACGTTGCATTAGTTACGCCGTTGCGGGACGGATTGAATCTCGTTGCAAAGGAGTACGTTGCCTGTAAGTCGTCAGGGGATGGCGTGCTCATCCTTAGTGAGTTTGCAGGGGCGGCCGCTGAGATGGGTGAAGCCCTACTCGCGAATCCATATGACGAGGAAGGTTTAAGTAACACTATTGGACGGGCATTGTCGCTCGGCGAGGCCGAAAGACGTGAACGGATGATGGCACTCTATCGAAGAGTTCTTAAAAACAACGTTTTTGCGTGGGGCGATCGCTTCGTCGAAAACCTAATCAGCGCAGTTAGCACTCAATGTGCACACGTGAATGGTAAGCCCATGGCCCTGCCTTCGGAGAGTCTCGTGCAAGCATTCGGGCGAGCGCGATCTCGACTCATCTTATTGGACTACGATGGCACGCTTGCGCCATATGCAGCGCTGCCTCAGGACGCGGCGCCGACTAGCTCACTGATTAGTTTACTTCAACGACTTGCAGAGGTCAGACAATCGATGACGGTAATTGTCTCCGGTCGCGCCAAAGTGGATCTTGAACGTTGGTTTGGCGGAATTGCCAATATCTGGCTCGCCGCCGAACACGGCGCTGTGTTGCGATCACCGTTCACGCAGGAATGGGAGGAGCACGCGCCTGGAACATCAAGCCTCTGGAAAAGACGTGTTCTCCCAATACTCGAACACTTCGTAGATCGGACCCCAGGTAGTTTCATTGAGGAGAAAGAGTTTTCTCTGGTTTGGCATTACCGCATGTCAGATCCGGAGTTTGGCGATTGGCTGGCCAACGATCTGGTAGCAAACCTTGAACACATGCTGGCCGATTCGCCAGTCAAACCCGTGAAGGGTCAAAGGACGGTTGAAGTAAAGCTCGTGTGGGCAAACAAAGCGCAGGTTTGCTCGCGCTTTGTAAAATGTGAACCTGAGCCAGATTTCATCTTAGCTGCGGGGGACGACGCGACTGACGAGGATCTTTTCAGGCAACTTCCCTCAAGTGCCTGGACGATTCACGTTGGTCCGGATCGCTCGTGCGCTAAATATTTTGTGGCTGGTCCAGAGGAGATGGTGGGATTAATTACTGAGCTTGTTGAAAGACCACACGTAAAGTCATCCGCCAACTCTGATCAGGGAGAAGTTGATCAAGGTGTTGAAATTTCTGAGACGTCACCAAAGAGTACCGCTAAAGATAGCAAGCCAACTTCAGCACTCGCGGCGGCCGGTCCGTCACTCACATGAGGCTTTTCTTGACCGGCAAAGAGTGCTTCTACCACTGAACTAAGTGCAACTCCTTAGGTCCGCTGGGTGATCCCACCGATAGATGAAAATCCTGATTCAGATATTGCGCTTTGGCTAAAGGTGTCCTTGCGAGAACGCTTCGAGCAAGACAGACGCTTCGAGCAAGACACGATGTAGAAGGGGCTGAAGGTGGTTTTGATTCGGATCCCTCGCGCTCGCATGAGTGTAATTACTTACTTCGCTAAGTAATTGTTCGGTTTTCCGGAGTGACGAAAGTATTTAAGATCATGTTGACCAGGGAGAGGAGGTGGATCATGTTGAAGATTCGGCGAACATTTATTGAAAGCTCTTTACTTATACTGCTTCTAATCACGTTGTTTCTGTTGGTTTCCGTATCCGGCACAGCACAGGGCCCAACGGAGATAGAGGGCATTTCCTCAGGACCGGTTTATAAAGATTTTATGGGTGTAACTTTGGGTATGCCTGTTGACGAGGTTCGAGCGAAGCTCGGAGATCCCAAACATAAAGGAGAGCGACAAGACTTCTTCGTTTTTTCGGAATCTCAGTCGGCGCAAGTCGTTTATGACGATCAAGGCAAAGTAGTTGTCATTTCCGTGGACTATGTACAGAAAGATGGGAAGGTACCTCCACCTGAATCTGTTTTGGGCGAAGCGGTTCAGGCTAAAAAGGATGGATCGATGTATCAATTGAAGCGATACCCTGAGGCCGGCTTTTGGGTTGCCTACAACCGTACGGCTGGAGACGATCCGATAGTGACAATCACGATTCAGAGAATGTAAACCCGTGGAGTGGATTGAGAGGCTCAGATGGAAGTACAAGAGTCGATAACTCGAAATTCTAAAAACCTTCCGACGACGACGTGCCCTTATTGCATGATGGTTTGGCTAGCCCCAGGTCTGGAGCATGGCGACACGTACGAGTGTCGGAGTTGCCATCTTTCTTTTATTGTCCGCGTTTCCAATGAAGATGCACCACGGTCTTCACAAATGCCTTCAGTGAGTTAGCACCTTGTCGGAATGTAAACAACTTCTTATCGATGCCGGTACTGTGTCACCATTGGCATGTCATGATCCTGGTTCGCTGCGATAAATTCATGTTCACGAACCCTCTATATAGCAAGTAACACGACTCTTCGAGTCGAATTTGGAGACTATGCAAAGGCGAGGGACGAAGGATCGCGTTGCGAATCGTTTTTCCGCTCATCCAATCGAGCAGACTTGTAATCTCTGATGGACCTGCGTATGCAAACAACCCAGGATACGATAATCATCCTCGCCGGTATCTCGCCCAATACTTTACATCGAGAAACCAACGCCCTTCACGGTCTTGGTAGATCCACCCTCGGGAATCTCTTAAGCCGACAAGGAAATTATACTTAAGCGCGAGCCAGACCCGCCGGTCGAGGTGCGCCTTGAATTCTCACAGGAAGCTCAGGCGCGCAACATACATTGACCAGCCGTTCGCGGTCGCGTTGCATCTCCTGATCATTCGCCAGCCACGCCAAAGTATCTCTCAGGACGTTTGCCGCGTATGGATCTTGAGGTTCAACGATCCGGTAATGCATCCAGGACCCTTCTCTCCGCGCTCCCACTATTCCCGCCTTACGAAGGTAAGCAAGATGCCTGCTGATCTTTGGCTGATGCGTCTGTAATACCTCCACAAAGAAACAGACACAGACTTCCTCGGTTCTCATAAGGTTCAGGAGACGCAGCCGCGTACGGTCAGCGAGAGCACGATAAAACAGGTCTTTGTCGAAGGCTTTAGGCGTTTCTGTCATTGCGGCCGCATCTTAACACACATTCGCCTTGACATATATCTTCGGCGGGTGGATACTGCCCTCGATATTCGCTTGCGCGTATGTGACGCAGGTAGCTAAAGGTTAATTAGGTAAATGGAGGTTGAAGATGTCTGAAAATATTGAACGAGCAGTACGATCAAGGTACGGCTCGGTAGCATTGAGTGACCTGTCGTCTAAAGACGAGGGGGTTCGCGCGGTTGCAGAGGCATTCGGTTACACGCCGCAAGAACTTGCCTCGATTCCGGCTGAAGCCAACATGGGTTTGTCATGCGGCAATCCCACGGCGACAGCAAATTTACGAGAAGGTGAAACCGTGGTTGACCTCGGTTCAGGTGGTGGATTGGATGTGTTTCTAGCTGCGGCCAAAGTTGGCCCAACTGGACGGGCTATCGGTATCGACATGACGCCTGAGATGGTCGAACGAGCCAGGCGCAACGCCGAGCACGGAAACAACGGTAAGCCCTTTACCAATGTCGAGTTTCATCTCGCCTCGATCGATAAGTTGCCGTTACCTGACAACTCAGTCGATTGCGTGATTAGCAATTGCG
>DATBMP010000250.1:0-8384 GCA_036554845.1 Pyrinomonadaceae bacterium | reverse complement strand
AAGCCAAAACCGGAGAGGGTGTAGACGCCGTTGGGAACCGACTCGCCGTGGCTGCTCAGGCCGTAGTGCTCTTAACCAGTAACAAAGGTGACTGATTGAGGCCGCAGGACGTAATTCGCAAAAAGCGCGACAAACAAGAGCTTTCACGCGACGAGATCAACTTCTTCATTGAGGGTCTGACGCGTGAAACCATCGCTGATTACCAGACCAGTGCCCTGTTGATGGCCATCTATCTCAATGGCATGAATCGGGAAGAACAACAGGCGCTGACTGAAGCGATGCTGAACTCGGGCAGCATTCTCAACTTTTCCGATATACCCAAACCAAAAGCCGACAAACACTCCACCGGCGGAGTGGGTGACAAGACGTCACTCGTGATTGCTCCTCTCGTCGCTGCGTGTGGTGTGTGTGTGCCGATGATCTCCGGTCGGGGACTGGGCCACACGGGCGGAACCCTGGATAAGTTGGAATCTATTCCCGGCTATCGCGTAAATCTTTCAACCAGCGAATTCAAAGACGTGCTTGAAAAAGTTGGTTTCGCGATGGCCGGTCAGACTGCGGAACTCGCGCCGGCAGATAAGAAGATGTATGCGCTGCGCGACGCTACCTCAACTGTTGAAGCAATCCCGTTGATCGTCGCGTCGATCATTTCTAAGAAGGGCGCCGCGGGGCTCGATGCGATGGTGATCGACGTGAAGGTTGGTTCGGGGGCCTTTATGCGCGAACCGGATCGCGCCAGGGAACTCGCCCACGCGCTTGTCAGTACCGGAAACTCTTGCGAAATACGGACCACCGCGCTTCTCACTGATATGAATCAACCACTGGGTTCGGCAGTAGGAAATGCGTTGGAAGTCAAAGAGTGTATCGAGATTCTGCGTGGTGATGCGGAAGTCGGTGCGCAACCGGTGCTCGATCTATCGTTGGAACTCTCGGCCCACATGCTGTTACTGGCTGGCGTGGATGATTCACTCGCGACGGCGCGGACTCGTCTCGAAGGAAAACTCGCATCGGGCGAAGCCCTCGAGTATTTTCGCCGCAACGTTGAAGCGCAGGGCGGTAATCCGAAAGTCTGCGACGATCCGGCGGGTGTTCTTCCTTTGGTGAGTGAGGGCGTTAAGGTAGAATCCCCGCGCTCAGGATTCATCAATACCATTAACACCACAGAGATAGGCCACGCGATAGCAGCCATCGGAGGGGGACGCGTACGCATCGAAGATGCGATTGATCCAACTGTGGGTTATATAGCGAACGTAAAAATTGGCGCAGAGGTCCGAAGTGGTGAACCGCTTGGCTTGATTCATTGTCGGGATATAACCAGGGCACGTAAGGCGGCCCAACGTATTCAAGCGGCGTACGAAGTTGCTGATCAACCTCCCCGGGAAACATTGAAGTTAATTAAGGATGTAATCGATTCATGAGAGCAGTAATTGTGACTGTGCTGATCGTCGTCTGTCTGACTGCTATGTTTGCGTCGGGCTGCAACACGCAGAGTTACGGTGCGGGTGATCCGTCAAAGATTCACGTAGGTATTGTCTTTGATATTGGCGGAAAGGATGACCGATCGTTCAACGCCGCAGCTTGGGCAGGGGCGAGGTGTGCTGAGACCGGCAATTGGCCCGATGGTAAGAGTTGTGGCAAGCCGGCGATGGACATTGTGCTGCGTGATATCGAACCGGGCAATCCAACCTCAATCGAACCGGCGATGCGCGCCTTTGCCGAGCGTGGTTATGACTTGATTATCGGTGTCGGGTTCGCGCAGGCGCCCATCATCGAGCAAGTTGCAAAAGAGTATCCAAACATTCGTTTTGCCATCGTCGATGGTGTGATCGAGCTTCCGAACGTAGCGTCTCTTGTTTTTAAGGAACACGAAGGCTCGTACCTGGTTGGAATGCTTGCAGCCAAAGAATCGAAGACCGGAACGATCGGATTCATCGGCGGCATGGACATTGGTCTGATACACCGTTTCGCCAAAGGGTACGAAGAAGGCGCACGTGCTGTGAATCCGCAGATTCGCGTCATCGAAAATTATGTCGGCGTCACCGACCACGCCTGGAACAATCCTGGTAAAGGAAAAGAGATCGCGATGGCCCAGATTGGGAAAGGCGCCGACGTGCTCTTCACTGCTGCTGGCAATTCCGGTCTTGGCGCTTTTGACGCCGTCGAGCAGGTGGGAATGAAAGACGGACGTGCAACCCATTTCGTGATCGGAGTCGACTCGAACCAGAACATGGTGAAACCAGGTTTCGTGTTAACCAGCATGGTCAAGCGTGTAGACAACGCGGTCTACGGAATTATTCAGGACGTAGTGAGCGGCAAGTTTCAAGCCGGTTTCCATGTTTATGGCTTGGATAAGGACGGTGTTGGTTACGCAATGGATGAGCACAACCAGAAGCTGATTCCGCAGGAAGCGATTCAGCAAGTGGAATCGGCAAAGCAAAAAATTATTGCTGGTGAGATAAAGGTGACGGATGCGATGAATAGTAAATAGTGATGTCTGAGATCAGGTAAGGTATTGCAATCGGCTTTTGGTCTTTGGCCTTTGGTCTTTGAGGTTCGAGCTGATAGCGTTCGCTTTGCTATCTCACTACTTTCCAGAGTCCTCACCAATGGAAAAGACAAATTTTGAGAATCTACAGATCTACAAACTCTCAGAAAAACTCGCTGATCAGATTTGGACCATAGTTACGGCCTGGGACGCTTTTGCAAAAGACACGCTGGGTAAGCAACTCGTGAAGACAGCGGACAGCATCGGCGCAAACATTGCAGAGGGAAGCGGAAGAGGAACCAATCCCGAAATACCGCGGTTTCTGAATTGCCAGAGGCTCAATGTATGAAACAAAGCATTGGTTGCGGCGCTCATACAACCGCAAGTTGTTGACTCAGAAACAAGTAAACGATCTACTACCAATCATCAAAGAGTTAACGCCAAAGCTTAATGCATACCTTCGGATGATCGGGTCCAGGGGCTGAAGTCATTTACCAACCTAAATTTGATTAGCTGACGTCGTCATATGGATCAAAGACCAAAAACCGAAGAGCCAAGACCAGCGTTAAGACTCAAAAACATAACCAAACGCTTCGGCGACGTTCTCGCCAACAATCAAGTCAACATCGAGGTCGAAGCAGGTACCATTCACGCCATTGTCGGTGAAAATGGGGCCGGCAAATCCACCGCGATGCGCATCGCCTATGGGTTTTACACTGCCGACAGTGGTGAAATTCTCGTTGATGGAAAAGTAGCGAATATCTCCTCACCACACGATGCGATTGCACTCGGTATTGGCATGGTCCATCAACACTTCATGCTGATCGACACGATGACCGTGGCCGAGAATATCGTCCTCGGCGCCGAGCCGGGCACAACTGTTGCCCTTGATTTAACCAAAGCCGCAACCGAGATTCGCAAACTTTCCGAGGATTTTAAACTCGCAGTTAATCCGAGCTCACCGATCGAACACCTCTCAGTCGGCCAACAACAAAGGGTCGAACTTCTGAAAGCCCTCTATCGTCACGCACGCATTCTTATCCTTGACGAGCCGACAGCGGTGTTGACGCCACTCGAGGTCGAAGAGTTCTTCACAATACTTCGACGCATGCGGGAGCAGGGAAAGACCATCATCATCATCACGCACAAACTGGAAGAAGTCCTCTCCATTTCTGACGACGTCACTGTTATGCGAGATGGTCACGTCGTTGGACGAGTTAAAACCGCAACGACCAGTGCTGCTGAATTGGCTCGTTTGATGGTTGGACGCGAAGTGCTGTTGCGAATCGCGAAGAGCCCGTCCAAACCCGGTGCGACTGAGTTAGCGGTCCAGAACCTTGTGGTCAAGGGTCGCGATGGAGCAAAGCTTGTTGATACTGTTTCCTTCGAGGTTCGGCAGGGAGAGATCGTTGGCATCGCGGGCGTCGAAGGCAACGGTCAGACAGAACTGATTGAAGCTCTTGCCGGTTTAGTAGAGACATCACACCTCCAGGGCGACATTAGATTTGAGAATCAACCACTCACTGAAAAAGGTGCTCGAGTGCGGAGGGAATTGCACATAGGCCACATCCCAGAAGACCGGCACCGGCGCGGTCTGCTGCTGGAATTTGACCTGGCCGAGAATTCTATTCTGGGAGTCCACTACCGACCACCGATAGTTTCGTTTGCAGGAATCTTTCTGGACAACGAAGGTGTGCGTCGTCGTGCTGAAGAGATCATCAAGAACTTTGACGTGCGTCCAGCAAATGCGGAATTGCCTGCGCGTTCTCTTTCCGGTGGTAACCAACAAAAACTGATCATCGGTCGTGAGTTTAAGGTCGATCCGAAACTGTTGCTGGTGTCGCAGCCGACTCGCGGAGTTGACATAGGTGCGATCGAGTTCATTCATCGTAAGTTGGTGGAACTGCGGGATGCTGGTTGCGCGATTCTGCTGGTATCGGCGGAGTTGGAGGAAGTGACTTCGTTATCCGATCGGTTACTCGTGATTCATGACGGACGGATTGTCGGCGAAGTCGATCCAAAGGTTGCGACGGTTGAAGAGATAGGATTGTTGATGACGAGAGGGCATTAGTCAGAGGTCAGACGTCGGCAGTCAGTTGTCAGTTTGTCAGCGGTCAGTTGTCACCGACTTTGAACAAGAAGTTGCAAATAGTCGGCTGAGCCGAATCCTTGCGGTAAGCCTGCGGCTTACCGAACGTTCATATATTTCGATCGAGGCTATGCCTCAAAGATGGAACAATTAGGCATAGCCCTGATTTCCAAGTTGTACTAACGGTAAGCCCCAGGCTTACCGCAAGGGTGCGGCACAGCCGGAACGCAAAAGATTTTTGGTGCCCCCACTCCCCGCTGACCACTGACAAGTGACCACCGACTACCGATCACCGACCACCTAATGAAACTCCTGCGTGAACTTTTCTTTCCCTTGCTGGCGGTTGTTGCGGCTTTTATCGTCGCCGCCTTGCTTATTCTGGCCGTTGGGGACAATCCGATCTCCGCCTATCGTCTTCTTTTCGGCGCCGCGTTCTCGTGGCCCGATGGCATTGGCTACACACTCTTCTATGCCACCCCACTCATCTTCACCGGTCTCGCCGTGTTGGTCGCCTTTCGCTGCGGTCTTTTGAATATCGGTGCCGAAGGTCAACTCTACATCGCGGCGTTTGCGACCGCATGGGTAGGCATCACCTTCGCGCAACGTTCAGCGTGGTTACTGCTACCGTTGTGTTTTATCGTGGCGATTGTCGCGGGAGGTCTGTGGGGCGCAATTCCCGGAATCCTCAAAGCGCGTTTTGGTTCGCATGAAGTAATCAACACCATCATGTTGAACTTTATCGCGGTAGCCCTGGCAAGTTACTTCACCCAGTATCATTACAAGATCCCCGGCGATCCGATTATGCAAACTGGACCAATTGGGCCAGGCGCACACATCGCACGACTCGGAAAATTCATTCCCGGGCTGCCAGAACGAATTCCCTTAAACCTCGCCTTCATCCTGGCACTGCTCTGTTGCGTTCTTGTTTATCTGTTTTTGTGGCGAACGAAGTGGGGTTACGAACTCCGGGCCACAGGTACAAACCCAACGGCTGCAGAGTACGGTGGCATATCGGTGCGTAAGCAGATCGTGATTGCTATGACCATCTCAGGCGCGTTAGCCGGTATGGTGGCAATCAACGAAGTGCTTGGTTATCGCTACCGTTACTACGATGGTTTCTCGGACAACTACGGATTTACGGGAATTGCTGTCGCACTGCTAGGACGCAACCATCCTTTTGGAGTGGTCCTTGCCGCATTGTTATTCGCGATTCTCCAGCGCGGCGGAATCCATGTGGATGGGTTTTCAGAGTACGTAACGAAAGATATTGTTCAGGTCCTGCAGGGTACGATCATTCTCTTTGTCGCGTGCGAAGCATTCTTCAGCGGTCAGTTCGCCAGGTTTGGTTTAATGAGACGATCGAAGGTGTAACCATGGCAGAGCTTCTTACAATCGCGCTTCTGTTTTCAACGATCAGGTTGGCCACCCCATTAATCCTTGCGGCGATCGGTGGACTGTTTTCCGAACGTTCAGGTGTCATCAACATCGCGTTAGAGGGAATGATGTTGGCGGGTGCTTTCACTGCTGCAGCGGTTACCCATGGGGTTGGGAATCCTTATGTCGGGCTTGCCGCAGGAATGGCCGCGGGATTGTTGGTTGCGCTGATTCATGCCGTCGCTTGTATTCGTTATCGTGCTGATCAAGTGGTCACTGGAACGGCAATCAACATTTTGATGATCGGCATGCCTGCGTTCTTGAGCGGCGCGCTCTTCTTGTCTTCTGGTTCAACGCCGCAGATTCCAAAAGATCAACTGTTGCCCTACTTTCCGATCGTCGTTGCATTTTGTTTAGTCCCGATCGCCTGGTATGTGCTTTACAGAACGCCTTTCGGATTGCGGTTGCGTGCGGTTGGTGAAAATCCGGAAGCTGCTGATGCCGCAGGTGTGCGCGTGATTCGCATGCGTTACTGGGGCGTTTTACTGTCTGGAGTGCTCGCGGGAATTGGCGGCGCGTATCTTTCGGTGGGCCAATCCTCCCTGTTCACTAGAAACATGACCTCGGGCCGAGGTTTCATCGCGCTCGCGGCGTTGATCTTTGGAAAGTGGCGACCCGTACAGACGATGCTGGCATGTCTGTTGTTTGGTTTCACCGAAGCACTGACGATACAGATGCAAGGGGTGGTGAAGCTTCCTTCGGGCGAGGACATCCCGGTTCAGTTTATTCAGATGGTCCCATACATTCTGACGGTAATCGTTCTCGCGGGTTTCATCGGTTCGTCGCGTCCGCCAAAAGCGCTGGGCATTCCATATCAGAAAGAAAGATAGGATTGACGATTGGCGATTCGATTGGCGCTCGCCTGGCCGTCAGGGCGTGTTCCACCATGAGGTAGTCTGTGCACAACGTAAAAATGGAGCAGCCCCTTACCCTACAGCAAATCGACAATCGACAATCGACAATCGTCAATCTTAAACTGTGACCATGGTTGAGGGATCAGGAATCGCAAATTTGTACGCGCGTGCTGAACACGCTGCGCGCACAATTCGAGCGCGGGTAAACACTGATGCCGTGCGTGTGGCTATCGTTCTCGGCAGTGGGCTCGGTGGTTTTGCTGAAGACTTTGAAGAACCCACGGCTATTCCGTATAGCGAAATACCCGGTTTTGTCACTTCAACGGCTGAGGGACACGTTGGACAACTGGTAATTGGAAAGTTGGATGGGCTGCCCGTTGTCGCAATGCAGGGCCGCGTTCACTTTTACGAAGGCTACTCGCTCGAGGAAGTGACATTTCCGATTAGGGTATTCAAGCTGTTGGGCATTAAGACGCTGGTGTTAACAAATGCTGCGGGTGGGATTGATGTGCAGTTAAGCCAGGGAGCACTGATGGTGATCAACGATCACCTGAACCTAATGGGAGTAAATCCTCTTCGTGGTGGAAACGACGAGCGGTTTGGACCACGGTTTCCTGATATGATCGAAGTTTACTCGCGGGAATTGCAGGAGATTGTTGTCGAAGAAGCGCGCGATATGGCTGTCGAGGTAAGACGCGGAATTTACGCGGCGTTGTCTGGACCAAGTTACGAAACTCCGGCAGAGATACACATGTTGCGAACCTTTGGAGCTGACGCAGTCGGTATGAGTACGGTTCCCGAAGCGATAGTAGCGCGACACATGGGAATGAGCGTCCTGGGAATCTCATGCATCACCAACATGGCCGCCGGAATCAGTGATGTACCCATCAACCATGAAGAGGTGATGGAGACGGGCCAGCGGGTTCGAGCGATATTTGCAGAACTGCTTCGAAAGGTGATTGCGAGACTACCGGGTTAGCAGCCTACCAATCGACGACAGGAAATCCCTCTTTATGATCATCGGCATCAGTGGTGGAACGGGTTCGGGCAAGACCACCGTCGCGAATCGAATTCTCGACACGGTACGTGCCAGCGAAGTCGTCTTCATTCAACAAGACTCTTACTACCGCAATCTCGTTGACCTGCCACTTGATTTTCAACAAGTCGCCAACTTCGACCATCCCGATGCCATCGACAATGACCTGCTCGTCAACCATGTTCGCAAACTGAAAGCAGGCGAACCAATTGAGTTACCCATCTACGACTTCAAGACCAATACGCGTTTGGCTGAAACTCGCCGCGTCGAACCTAAGCCGATTGTAATCGTTGAAGGCATCTTGATCTTTGCCGATCACCGCTTGTTGGAACAGATGGACATCAAGGTGTTTGTCGATACTCCCGACGACATTCGTTTTATTCGTCGCCTGCGCAGAGATCTTGCCGAACGCGGCCGCACACTCGAATCGGTCATCGAACAATACATCGGCACCGTTCGCCCGATGCACATGCAGTTTGTCGAACC
>DATBMP010000169.1:0-3522 GCA_036554845.1 Pyrinomonadaceae bacterium | reverse complement strand
TTCTCGACTTGATGCAACCCGACCGGCGGGGGTAAACCACCCTTCCCGACCAAATATCCTTGGCAACTGTCCCATCACCACTCAGGTAATTCCAAATTCCAAATTCCAATTTCGAAATTCCCAAATTCCTGATTAAGCATTCTACGAGTTCAGATAGACCCATGCTTTCAAACCAGAGCTCAGTTCAACCATCACACGGTGATAGTCAGCATCAGCCTCGTACTGATCCGCTCTTTCAAGTTCTTCAGCTGTCACGGTGAACACGGTTCCTTCTACCCTATCTGACACCGAGCCAGTGAACTGAATGTTGCGGTAATGCGTCTCGCCGGTCGCTAGAATCACATCTTGATCCATGATTGGAATCAGCGTGACTTGGTATCCAATCAAAGCGTCTGGATGGCCTTTCAATCTCCGGCCAAAGTTCTCGAGCTGAACCGATTCACGTTGCAGCGTGCCGTATGAGAAGAGTTGAACCGTCATCGTTTTCTAGGTCGGGTATTCTGAATTCGTCGAGAGTCACCCTGCCACAACCGGAAAAGACGTTGTCGTCTAATCTCTCAAACTGGTTATTGAGTCCTCGATTGTCTTCTCGACAACCTCCGGCGAAAAGTACTTTTCAACATGCGCGTAACCGGCATCCGAAAGTTGTCGCCACAGTTGATCGTCTGTATGGACGCGGACGACAGCCGCCGCAAACTCTTCAGGACTATCGGCAATGATCGCTTGATGCTCGTTGTCGATTCCCATTCCCGATGCGCCAACGGAAGTTGTGACAACCGGTAAGCCGTAAGATAGCGCATCTCCGATCTTGCCTTTTACACCGGCCCCAAACCGCAACGGCGCCACGAAAACCTTACTGCTATGAAAAAGTGGCGCGATGTCGGGCACGAACCCATGAAGCCTGACCGCTTCCGACGCGAGCGATTGAACCTCGGGTGGCGTATTGCCTCCGATCACGTTGAACTTGATCTCTGGCAGAGATCTCTGAATCAGTGGAAAGATCTCTCGCACAAAGTAGACAACCGCGTCTCGATTAGGAGTGTGATTAAAGTTTCCGATAAACAGCAAACCCTCACGTTGGCCGGCAGCTGGTCCGCGTTGCTGCAGTGAATGAATCGTTGGAATTAACGCTATTGGTTTTCCCGGCACCTCTTCGGCCACAGCTTTCAAATCTTCCGTCGACGTACACCAAACGTAATCACTTTCACGAACCAGATCGAGTTCCATTTTGCGATAATGCTTCGCTTGTCGAGCAGCCTCTCGATCTCCAGTAGTTTTATGTTCGAGTTCAAATCTCAAATAGTGCACATCCACCATGTCAAAAATAATCTTGGTTCCTGGCGCACGCCGCCTGATTGATTTCAACACCGCTGCGGCTACATAAGGGCGGCTGATGATTGCAACCTGAAACTTTCGCTCCTTCAGCAGTCGCGGGTAATCGACCATGTCCGCTGTTTCAATCATCTCTCGCCAAAGCGCTTCTTGGTAATGCGCTGCGACATTCATGCTTTGGTGAACAAACAAGGTGCGACTCTTTTTCGCAAGCGTTCTCAGTATCATTAACATGCGACCACTGCCAGCGTCGCGATCGGGCGTGGGAATTCGATCTTCAAAAACTATCAGCGCATCTTTCGGTGTCCGGTGGGCCGCCCGCTGAATGTTGCGCGGTTCATTGGCAAGATGATCTCGTTGCAAAACCTCTTTCCACTTGTCATAAAATTTCTCGCGATTCACTAGTTGATAGTTCTTCATCCCAGTCTTTACATCACGACCCGCACTCGCACCTTCGTAATGGACCAGGCGCGAGGCAGGCTGATAGACCACGCGATATCCGAGTGAGCGCACGCCCATGCAAAGATCGGTGTCTTCGTAATACGCTGGCGCAAAGCGGCAATCAAAACCACCTAACTGAGCGAACAGAGTTTTTCGAATCAGCAGCGAAGCACCTGAGCAGTAGTCAACTTCACGTGCAAAACGAAAGCGAGTATCGTGCGGTGAACCATGCCAGCCGTAGTGAAACGCCTCTCCCGTTCTCCAAATAATTGATCCCGCCTCCTGGACCATTCCATCCGGGTAAAGAAACATCGAGCCAACCGCGCCGACGCGTTCGTCTCGCTCTACAGTTTCAAGCAGGGCCGAGAGCCAGTTCGAAAGAACCACTGTGTCGTTGTTGAGGAACACGAGATAGTCACCCTTCGCCCTCGCCGCACCCTGATTGGACGCATCGACAAATCCCCTGTTTTCTGTGTTGTCCAACACCTGCACCGATTCCTTGAAGTGATCAAGTAGTCGTGAAGTTTCATCTGTCGAAGCATTATTGACGACGATCACTTCTGTAGTTGCGAGATCGATCTCATCGAACAATGAAGAGAGGCACTGAAAGGTAAAGTCAGCCTTGTTATAGACCGGAATGATGATTGAGGTTTTGATTGCACGATGTCCGAGGAGGTTGGCAAGCTTTTCTGAAGTGCGAGAGGCGACGTCTATGACTTGCTGGAAATCGAGCGCACCATCTTTCGAGAGTGTGGGAGTTTCTAAGACCCAGGAAGGCTTGTTTGCAGGACGAAGCTGCGACAGTCGTACCAGCGCTCGTTTCAGTGCCAGCTTCACCGGAAACGGCAAACTGTTCTTCAACCAGGTCCTCATCGTTCTTTGTGCGAGGAATCAGACTGGTGGTCGTTTGGCGTGATCTTCCAACTTAACAGTGGAGCAATAGCACCGGGTCGTTTGTGACGCTCTGATTGCGTGTCATCTTCCGGCTCAAAAACGTCGAAATGAAAGACATCATTCGCCGTATAAATTATCCGCACGTTCGCTACATCAACACCGAAACTTCCATAGTAACTTCCCGTCTTCAACAAGCCACTCGGTATTTCAACCGTACTGGTAAACGATCCCGCACTTCGTTCGACAGCTTCTCGAGTCATCTGATCGTAATCAGATGTAGTGAAGATCAGTTCGCCTTTGCCGTTACGGACGATCAGGAAGAACCTCGAACCTCGAACCGGCTGCCTGATTTCGTAATCCATATCAACCGTAAAGGGCTCGCGACAATTAATCGCCGTGGTCACATTGCCTTGTTGAATTAACTTGACGCTGTTCAGCTTCACTTCGTCTGGCTTTTCGTCAGGCAAAGGCGACCAGGTGACCGGTGAGTACATTTTGTTGCTGTGGTCGAGGTAGTAGCGCGTGACCTCTTCAGTTGGTCCCGTTTTAGCGATCACACCTTCGTGCAACAGAATCGCTCTTTCACAGAGAGCGTTGACCGCATTCAGGTCGTGACTCACAAACAGAATCGTTCGGCCCGCGCGCGCGACTTCACTCATCTTGCCAAGACACTTCTTTTGAAAAGCCAGATCACCGACAGCCAGCACCTCATCAAGGATCAGGATTTCCGGTTCAAGATGAGCTGCAACAGCAAAGGCAAGCCGCACCGTCATGCCTGACGAGTAGTGTTTCACTGGAGTATCGAGAAATTGACCGACCTCGGCGAAGTCAACGATTTCATCGAACTTTGATTGA
>DATBMP010000155.1:0-12291 GCA_036554845.1 Pyrinomonadaceae bacterium | reverse complement strand
GTGTCGCGCTGCGCTTGCCACCGCACTCCAGGGAGACCAACTGACTACGGACAACTGACTATTTCTTCGCCGTCTTCCCATCGCCAAACGCAAAAACATGCTTGTTCGCGCGAATGATTACCAGCCCCTCGGAGATTGCGGGCGTCGCCATCATCACTTCGCCGACAGGGTTCGTCGCCAGCAGTTCATACTTTGGACCAGCTTTGACAACAAACACCTCGCCGTCTTCGCTCGACAAATAGATCTTCCCATCAGAAGCGACTGGCGAAGCAGTGAATGCGCCGCCCTTACCCCCGAGTCGTTCCTGATAAATTCGTTCGCCCGTTATTGCGTTGTAGGCAGTCAGTACGCCTTGATTGGAACAGGTGTAGAGCAAATCGCCATAGACCACCGGCGTCGGCATGTATGGTCCACCGCGGGTCTTACTCCACGCGATAAACTCAGATGAATCTTTTCCGTCCTTTAGTGTGATGTCGCCGGTGGCACCGACACGAATCGCATAGATCGGTTGGATCGGTCGATAGCCACTCGTCACGTAGATCAGATCGTGTGCCACGATCGGAGTGGGCGTCGTAACTTCCGAGTTCGGCGTAAGCCGCCAAAGTTCCTTTCCTGTCGCTGGGTCATATCCCCGTATAGCCTTCGAGCCGTTGGTTATCAATTCAGCTCGCGTCTTACCCTGATAAACCGTAGGTGTACCCCATGACGAGATCTCTTCTCGCGGAGTTTTCCAGGCAAGCTTTCCGGTCTTCAAGTTGTAGGCAGCGATGTACGAGTCTTTCTGAATATCGGCCTGGATGATAACGAGATCCTTGTAGATCACCGGCGAACTTCCGTGCTCCCATTGATAATCGGGATCATAGAACCAGCCCGAATCCAGCACCCCCAGATCCTGTTTCCACATCAACTTGCCGTTCAGGTCATAGGCATAAAGACCGTGGGAACCAAAAAGGACCACCAGATACTTGCCATCGGTCACGGGTGTTGAATCCGCGTGCGTTGACTTCGGATGACGTTTTACTTTCGGCACGCCTTCGTACGCCACTCGCTCCCAGAGGATCTTCCCCGTGTTTTTATCCAGTGCGTAAACCTTCCAGGTGTGCTTTGGATCGTCTTTCACCGGAGCTACGTCCCCGTAGAGACCGTAGCGTGTTTCATCTTTCGCCCCGCTCGTAACAGCGGTAGAAATAAAAACTTTGTTGCCCCAAACCACAGGACTTGAATGACCCAGACCAGGAATATTTGTCTTCCAGCGAATGTTCTCTGACTTCTCGGCATTCCATTGGACCGCTGCAGTGGAACCTTCGACGACACCAGACGCGCTCGGACCACGAAACTGTGGCCAGTTTTGCGCGTTGACACTGACGGCTGTCAGGGTGAGAGAAATAAGAGTGAGCGTGAATCGTTTCATCTTTGACCTCAACGACTTTTCACAGAATGGATGACTACGGTTTCGTTTCTTCGACCTTCTTAAAGAGCGTTGTGTTTGCACCTTGCCTTATTGAGACCCCGGTGACCTTCTCGCTTTCTACTGCAAAGCTCAGGCTGATCCCATCAAAGGCAATCGGCTTAAAGGTTGTTTTGTCTAAAGCCATTAGACCGATGGGTTGTTGGCCCGTTGGTGTGATGAACAACTTTCCTTCCTGGACCATCACCGTTATCTCGGCGCCCTGTTCGGGTTTGTACTTGCCGGCATACGAATTAAGGATAGCTGCCTCGAGTTGAAGAGGAGGTTTCGCACCTGCGGCCTTTAGCATCTCGGCGATCGCGGTCTTCTCTTTATCGTTTGTGGCAACGACCAATGCTGAGGTGAGCGTTGCGGGACTCGCACCGCCTTTGTCGAGGGCAGCGCGCACCAACGGCGCCTTGCCCTCGCGCGCTCCAGTCAACAAGACGTCATTCACACTCGACCCATCTTTCTCGAGCAGCGCTTTGACAATCTCGACGTGATCATTATCCAGCGCCCAGGTCATCGCGGTGGCGCCATAAAAAGTGTCCTTGATCGTGGCGTCAGCACCACGCGCCAGCAGAAGCTTCACAACTTCCGTGTGTCCTCTTTCGGCAGCTTTGAAGAGCGCCGTCGCGCCGTAGCGAAACTTGGCGTTCACATCAGCGCCTTTGTCGAGTAAAGCCGTGACTTGAGCAACGTCTCCGGCCCTTACTGCTTCCCAGAACTGATCGTTAAGTTGTTGTTTTGGATCTTGAGCGAGAACAATGCCCGTCGAAACCACCAGCGCGAAGATTAAGAACAGTAGTCGGTCCAGTTTCATAACATCCCTCGGCAGCTTTTGGGAGTTCATTAGTGAGATGGTAAATTCTGAAGACGAAAGATTGCCGCGTGCAAAGAAAAACTGAATCACTGCAACTTGAGTTTACGTATTGTACATCTTTAAGGTTGCACTCGACACGCGTTTCGTTCCTCGGAAACAGATCAATCAAGCAGCAAAAATGGATGTCCAAAATGCATAAACTTCTTTCCATTTTTTCGTATGCGTCTATCTCTCTGATGCTGGCGGCGCCGGCATTGGCGAACGACTGGGCCGAATGGCGTGGCCCAGCGCGCGACGGAATCTCGACCGAAGTTAAGTTGCCGTCGTCGTGGTCACCCGGCGGCGAGAACCTGGCGTGGAAGGCAAACTACGGTGGCCGATCGGCGCCGATAGTTATGGGCGACCGGGTTTATCTCCAGGGCACGGCAGGCAAGGGTGCGACGCTTCAGGAAAGAGTGGTTTGCCTCGACGCCGATACAGGCAAGGTGCTTTGGGAACATAAGTTCAATGTGTATTTGAGTGACGTGCCTCCGCATCGCGTCGGCTGGGCATCCCCGGCGGGAGATCTGGCCACCGGAAATGTTTACGTGTTTGGTGTCGGTGGGACACTACTGGGCTTAACCCGCGACGGCAAAGTCTTGTGGCAACGATCGCTCGGTGAAGATTTCGGGCTGCTCACGACACACGGTGGACGAACTGTCTCTCCGATCATTGATGGCGACCTGGTGATCATCAGTGGTGTGACCTTTATGTGGGGACAACACGGACGAGGCGCGCACCGCTTCATGGCCTTTGACAAGCGCACTGGTGAAACGATGTATATCAGTGCGCCGGGCGGACGTCCGTACGACACCACCTACGCTCCGCCGATCATCGCCGAAGTGAACGGGACGCGATTGCTGATTCAAGGCGCAAGCGACGGTGTGGTCCATGCCATTAAGCCGCAGACAGGAGAACCAGTTTGGAAATATGAGATCAGTAAGCGGGGTCTGAACACTGGGGTCGTAGTCCTGGGCACAACTGCAATCCTGACCCACAGCGAAGAGAACCTCGATTCAAGCGAGATGGGAATGGTTGTGGCCGTTGATGCGGCGGCGAAGGGTGAACTCAAGAAAGAACAGATCAAGTGGCGCACGTATGGCTGGCAAGGAGGCTTCTCGTCACCTGTGATCGATGGCGATCGTTTTTATCAACTCGATAACGGCGCCAACATTGCAGCATTCGACGTTGCTACCGGAAAACGACTTTGGATCGAAAACCTCGGAACCATTCAGAAGGCTTCCCCTGTCCTTGCCGACGGAAAACTCTACGTGGGGACCGAAAACGGAAGGTTCTTTATTCTTCAGCCTTCAGCGACCGGCGTTAAGATCCTGGACCAGGACCAACTCGGTACTGAACAGATCATTGCTTCCGTTGCGGTTTCGAATGGCCGGATCTATCTGGTCAGCGACACCAGTGTCTACTGCATCGGCAAGAAATCAACCTCGGGTTCCTCTCCTACCGCAGCGCCGGTGGAAGGGATTCCGAATCCCAATCGACCGGCGACACATGTGCAAGTAGTACCAACTGAACTAATACTCAAGCCCGGTGACAGCGTTAACTTTCGTGTCCGCCTCTTCGATGACCAGGGAAGATTCATCCGCGAAGAGAAAGCCGCAACCTGGGCGGTCGACGGTTTAAAAGGCAGTGTCACCAATGGTCAGTTCGTCGCGCAGACTGACACGGTGGCCCAGACGGGTTTAGTTAAGGCGACGGTCAATGGCGTAACAGGTTCAGCTGGAGTGCGTGTGTTTCCAGGACTTCCCTGGAGCGAGAACTTTGATTCAGCTGCTGTGAATACAATTCCACCCAGTTGGGTAAACACGACCATGAAGTTTACGGTTCGCGAAGTGGGTGGAAATAAAGTGCTTGTGAAGACGACGGAAGGTTCGTCGCTTTTGAGTCGCGCACGGGCCTACATGGGTCCATCAGACTTCTCAGACTATACTGTCGAAGCGGATGTGTTTGCCACGACCAAGCGTCGTCAACAAGGTGACGCTGGAGTCATCGCGCAGCGCTATGTGTTGACGCTCTTTGGTAACAGTCAGACGTTACATATCGAACCTTGGCAACCAGAGACTGAGCGCACTGTTGCGATGCCTTATCCTTGGAAGCCTGATACGTGGTATCGCTTGAAACTACAGGTTGAGAATTTGCCGAATGGCACCACGCGCGCGCGCGGCAAGGCATGGCCGGTGGGTGAAACTGAACCGACAAACTGGATGATCGAGCGAGTTGATCCAATTCCGAATCGCCAGGGGGCACCGGGAATTTTCGGTAACGCGCTCGCGGAACTCTATTTTGATAATTTGAAGGTTTACAAAAACGAGTAGCTCTACAACTAAAACAGATTGGTCATCATGAAAAAAAGTAAGAAAAGATTCGCCCGCAAACCAAGCTACGCAAAACTTACCCTCGTACTCTTCGCGGTAGTCGCGAGTGGCTTGATGCTCAGCATGAGTACTCCAATACCTGTTGCCAACGCTTCAGATCCCACCGGCGGCGATTGGCCCATGTGGGGAGGTACTCCCGATCGCAACATGATCTCGACGATGAAGGGACTTCCTACCAACTGGGACGTGAAATCTAAAAAGAACGTCAAGTGGACCGCTGAACTTGGATCCCAAACTTATGGGAATGTCGTTGTCTCAGGAGGAACCGTCTTCGTTGGAACGAACAATGAAGGGTTGCGAGATCCAAAGATCACGGGCGACAAAGGCGTCTTAATGGCATTTCGCGAATCGGACGGTCAGTTCTTATGGCAGATGGTCCACGACAAGCTTGCTGCCGGACGTGTGAATGATTGGCCCTACCAGGGCGTTGCCTCCTCGCCTTTGGTTGAGAGTGATCGGGTCTACTACGTTTCAAATCGCGCTGAACTGGTTTGTCTCGACACGCAAGGCTTTCGGGACAAGGAAAATGATGGACCAGTAACAGACGAAAAAGGGCAGGGGGAATTTAACGCCGACGTCGTGTGGATCTACGACATGATTGAAGAGGTTGGCGCACTGCCACACAATCTTGCGAACTCGTCGCCGGTGGCGCACGGCGATCTGATCTTTGTAAGTACCTCCAACGGACAGGACGAAAGTCACGTCAATGTTCCTTCGCCCAAGGCTCCGGCGATCATCGCCGTTAACAAGAAGACCGGCAAACTCGTTTGGGAAGATAACTCCGTCCAGGAACGCATTCTTCACGGTCAATGGTGTTCGCCAACCGTGGGAACAATTGGTGGAATCGTGCAGGTAGTTCATGGTCAGGGTGACGGTTGGGTCCGTGGCTATGAAGCGCTGACCGGAAAGAAACTTTGGGAGTTTGACACGAATCCGAAAGACTCAGTTTGGCCCAAGACCAGAAACGAACTGATTGCAACTCCTGTGATCTACGACAACAAGGTGTACATCGCGAACGGACAGGATCCCGAACACGGCGAGGGTGTGGGACATATGTACTGCATCGATGCCACGAAACGTGGTGATATCACCAAGACCGGAATGGTTTGGCATTACGACAAAATCAGGCGCTCGATCTCCACGCCGGCGATTAAGGACGGGATTGTTTACCAGCCCGACTTCAGCGGTTTTCTGCATGCGCTGGATGCAAAGACTGGCCAGGTTTACTGGACACACGACGTCTTTGCTGCAGTTTGGGGATCACCGATGCTGATTGATGGAAAGCTTTATCTTGGTGATGAAGACGGCGACGTCGTGATTTTGCAGGAAGGGAAGACAAAGAAAGTGCTGGCCGAGGTCAACATGGGAAGTTCGGTTTACTCGACGCCTGTGCCGGCCAACGGTGTCCTCTACATCTCCAACCGCAATCAACTTTATGCGCTTTCGGAGACGGCGGTGGCGAAACCTACTGCACAAAGGACCCGGAGGCTTCGTCAACGGTGAGTCGGTTTGGGATCTGAGATCTGAGATCTGGCATTTGGGATGGCTTTGCCCTACGAGTCGTTTTTCATTCACACCGGGCTTCAGCCCGGTGACTAAGAGCGGAGCTGAGGAGGTCAACCGTTTCAACGGTTATTGCCGTTGAAACGGTTAGCCCATCGTCGTTTGTCGCCATCACCGGGCTAAAGCCCGGCGTGACTAAGAATCGGTTCTCGTACCTTGAGGCAAGGCAATTTGGGATCTAAGAGTGTGGCTGCTTCGGCGGCCTCATTCTTTCATCCCTTTTTGTTCGAATTCATAAACCAGCAACGAGTGCCCGCCGGAAAGGCACTCAATGAGATGAGTAGTAACCATGACAACTCTAAAACGAGTTCTTACTTTTTGCTTCTGTCTCACGCTCACATCAGTAACCACTTCGGCTCAAAACTGGCCATCGTTTCGTGGTCCTAATGCGTCGGGTGTTGCTGAGGGTGCGAATCTGCCAACCACCTGGAACGCTGAAAAATCTCAAAACATAGTTTGGAAAACTGCGATCCCAGGCTTCTCTCATGCGAGTCCTATCGTTTGGGGCAATCGTATCTTTGTGATCACTGCCATCAGTACCAATCCCGACGCGAAGTTTAATCCAAAAGACCGCGGCATCAGTTTGTCTACGGATGATGCCAAACACACCTGGCGGATCTTTGCTTTAGATAAGAAGACTGGCCGGATCATCTGGGAGAAGACTGCATACGAAGGGGTTCCGCGAGCGAAGCGTCACGTCAAAGCGACCCAAGCCAATTCGACACCGACAACAGACGGGCGGTATGTCGTTGCCTTGTTCGGTTCTGAAGGACTCAGTTGTTATGACATGGATGGGAAGCTCGTGTGGAAGAAAGATCTCGGTGTACTGAATCCCGGTCTTTGGGATGACAAGAATTCATCCTGGGGACACGCAAGCAGTCCCGTCATCTATCGCGATCTTGTGATAGTTCAGGCTGACGGTCATCAACAATCGTTCATCGCAGCCTTCAATCTCAAGGACGGACGAGAAGTTTGGCGCGTAAACCGGGGTGAGATTACTTCATGGACCACTCCGACGATTTACAAGGGAAAGAACCGAACGGAGTTGATTGCCAATGGTGGCCGCTTTATCCGGAGCTATGATCCGCTTACCGGCAAAGAGATCTGGCGATTCGCAGATGGTGATACACAGGTCAAGATGCAGGCGCCGTTGGTCGCCCACGATCTGATCTACATCACCGGCGGTTATCCTGCCGGACGTCCGATGTACGCATTTCGTCCCGGTGCCGTGGGCGACATATCGTTGCAGCCGGGCCAGGAGACGAACGAGTTCATTGCCTGGCGTTCCAGCAAGGGCAGTCCTTACACACCCACTCCGATCATTTACGGAGATCTCTTTTACACCTGTGCCGACAATGGTGTCTTTAGCGCTTATAACGCGAAGACCGGCGAACTTGTCTATCAAGAAAGGATTCCCAGTTCGTTCAGTGCTTCGCCGATTGCGGCCGACGGAAAGCTCTACCTGGCAAGTCAGGATGGAGATGTCTACGTCGTAAGAGCTGGCCCCAAGTTTGAGTTACTAGCGACGAATTCAATGGGCGAGCCGCTGATGGCCACGCCCGCAATCTCGGGGAACAACTTGATCATTCGGAGCGAACGTTACATCTATTCAGTTCAAGAGAACGCGACGAAGAATTGATCGAGAAGGACTTAATGACCACGAGCTTCGATTATCAGCCACGGACACGAGTCGTTTTTGGCGCAGGCGCAATTGAACGACTAGGCGAGTTGGCCCACGAGTTGGGTTTTCGGCGGACCTTGATCGTTGCCGATCGTGGTCTGGTTGCATCAGGTCACGTTGAAGAGGCCGTTGGCCCACTGCGGCGCGCCGGTATCGACGTTACCGGCTTTCATGACTTTGAAGTGAATCCGGATGACCTGATGATCGAAGCGGGGCGGGTTTTCGCTGCAAAGCTCAACATCGATTCGATCATCGGACTCGGTGGCGGCAGTTCCCTCGACTGCGCGAAGGGGATCAACTTTCTTCTAACTAACGGTGGCCGCATGTCGGACTATCGTGGTTATGGCAAAGCGACGCAGGAACTGTTGCCAATGATTGGCATTCCCACCACTGCGGGCACGGGAAGTGAAGGACAGACATACGCCCTCATCAGCGATGCCGAGTCGCACAACAAGATGGCGTGTGGCGACCCGAAAGCGGCTTTCCGGATTGCGCTTCTCGACCCACTGCTGACTTTGTCTCAGCCCTATAGCATCACTGCCACTTCGGGATTCGATGCCATCGCGCACGCGGTGGAAACATACGTCACAACAAAACGGAATGCCTTGTCTGAATTCTTTTCTCGTGAGGCGTGGCGGCTGTTGGAAGCAAACTACGAGATAGTTCTCGCTGAACCGAACAATGTTGAAGCGCGAGGAGCCATGCAACTTGGTTCTTATTTCGCAGGTGTGGCGATTGAAAATTCAATGTTGGGCGCAACGCACGCCTGCGCGAATCCGCTGACGGCACATTACGGCACGGTTCACGGGGCTGCGCTGGCGATGTTGTTGCCTTCCGTGGTGCGTTGGAATGGACCAGTGGTGGGCCAACACTACGCCGAGTTGCTGAAACTCTCGACTAAGTCAGAAAACTCGCCCGCCGATCCGGTGGAAGGATTGGCCCAAAGATTGGAGCAGCTCGCGGCTGCCGGCGGTCTTGAGTTTCGTCTAGGCGAGTCAGTCGTGCCGCAGTCTGATCTTCGAATGTTGGCCGAAGAGGCCGCGGCGCAATGGACCGGAACATTCAACCCCCGCGGATTTGATCAGGCAGGCGCCCTCGAAGTTTACGAGCAAGCCTATTCGTGACTGATTGAAACAATCATGCGTTCAGTTATCCTGCTGACAATTTGCCTTTTCATTTCGTCGTCTGTCGTTTTTGGTCAGGACACGCCCGCCGACAACTGGTCCCAGTTTCGCGGCAATCATCATTTGACTGGTGTATCGCAATCACGCGTGCCCGCCAATCCGCGACAACTGTGGTCGTTTGAAGCCGGCGATGCGATCGAATCATCGGCCGCAATCGTCGGTGGAACGGTGTTTGTCGGTTCCCAAAAGGGTGAGTTGGTTGCGCTCAATCTGGAAAATGGAGCTCTCTACTGGCGATTCTCAACTGGTTCACCAATTGGCGAGTCGTCACCGGCGTACAGCGGAGGCGTGGTTTACATCGGAGACAGTAGTGGCTGGATCAACGCCATCAACGCAACGAACGGGCAGAAACTTTGGGCGTTTAAGACTGGTAGCGAAATCAAGTCGTCTCCGGTGGTGGTTGGAGATCGTGTGTTGATTGGGTCATACGATCAGACTCTGTACTGTCTTTCGACCCGGAACGGATCGGTGCTCTGGAAAGTTAGAACTGAAGGGCCAGTACATTCAACACCAAGCATCGCTGATGGTCTCGCCTACATCGCCGGGTGTGATGAGGTTTTCAGAGGGATTCGAATTTCAGATGGAAAAGAGGTTGTGACCGTTTCTTCAGGCGCTTACACCGGTGCATCGCCGGCACTGCGTGGTGGTTATGCTTTCTATGGAACATTCGACAACGAAGTGTTGATGGTGAATTTAAAGGAGCGTCGAATCGATTGGCGTTACGAACACCCGCAACGGAAGTTTCCATTCTATTCATCGGCAGCGGTGACAAACGATCGGCTGGTGGTGGGTGGACGTGACAAGCTGGTCCATGGGATCAGCACAGCGGGGAGAGGCCTTTGGACCTTTGCCACACGAGCTCGCGTTGAGTCGTCGCCGGCGATCTCAGGAGACCGAGTATTTGTTGGATCAAATGATGGACGCTTTTACGCGTTGAACTTGGGGACGGGTGCGAAGGTTTGGGAGTTTAATGCAGGCTCGGCAATTTCGGCGTCACCGGCGATCGCGAACGGTCGGATTGTGATCGGATCCCACGACGGACGGCTGTATTGCTTTGGATAGCTAGTGGTCAGGGCCTCTGACCTCCGACCTCTGATCTCTGACTTTCCGACCTCTGACCTCTGACCAAACCTCTGACCTCTGATTTGACTTGCCCACCTGTTTCGTCATAGAAACATCCCGTTCAATCCCTAATAAACCACCCGAAGAACGAGGCACCATATGAATAACCGTATGCTCTTTACAGGTCTGTTTGTAGCCCTGGCAGTCATCACTGCCTGCACGCAAGCGCCGTCAACGAATCAATCTGCAAACACGGCGACGGCAAACACAGAAGTTTCAGCAGCACTCAAACCTGCGTTTGATGCGATTACTGCCAACGACATAATGCAGCACACCAAAGTGCTTTCCTCTGATGAATACGAAGGCCGGGGACCAGGTACCAAGGGCGAGGAATTGACGGTTAAGTATCTGACGGAACAGTTTCAAAAGATGGGATTGAAACCAGGAAACCCCGACGGCACCTATGTGCAAAAGGTCCCGTTGGTTGGATTTACGGGCCAGCCGACAGCCTCGTTCACCGCCGGCGCTAAGACCATCAATCTCGAATTTCCTAAAGACTACGTCGCGGTCTCGCGGCGGTTCGTGCCTGAGTCAAAAGTCGAGAACTCCGACGTCGTCTTCGTTGGTTATGGAGTGGTCGCGCCCGAGTACGGATGGGACGATTACAAGGGTCTGGACGTGCGCGGCAAGACGATCGTCATGCTGATCAATGACCCGGCTGTTCCAAACGCTTCTGATTCAACCAAGCTCGACGAAAAATTGTTCAAAGGTAATGCGATGACTTACTACGGTCGCTGGACCTACAAGTACGAAATCGCATCCGAAAAAGGCGCTGCCGCCGCCATCATCGTGCATGAAGAGGGACCGGCTGGTTACCCGTACGAAGTGGTTTCGGGCAGCTGGTCGCGAGAGAACTTTGATATTCAAACTCCCGACAAGAACATGAATCGTGTGGCGGTTGAATCCTGGATCACAAACGATCGAGCCCGCGAACTCTTCACTGCGGGTGGACAGGATTTCGATGCCTTGAAAAAGGCGGCGGTCTCAAAAGACTTCAAACCGGTCGCGCTAAATGCCAAAGCGAATATTCAAGTGAAGAACACTTTGCGCGAGATCAATTCAAACAATGTCATCGCAAAGCTTGAGGGTTCGGATCCAGCACTGAAGAATGAGTATGTGATCTACACGGCCCACTGGGATCATCTCGGCCACGATCCCAAGCTGCAAGGCGACCAGATCTTCAATGGTGCCCTCGATAATGCTTCGGGTACAGCAGCATTGCTCGAGATTGCCGATGCTTTTACGAAACTCCCGACCCCGCCCAAACGGTCGATTCTATTTCTTGCTGTGACTGCGGAAGAAAAAGGACTACTGGGCGCGAAATACTACGCAACCAACCCGCTATATCCACTTAACAAGACACTCGCCAACATCAACATGGATGGTGTGAACCAGTGGGGTCGAACAAAAGATGTCACGATGGTTGGTGATGACAACAGTTCCTTGATCGATCAGTTGCGAGAGAGCGCAACGCAACAAGGGCGGATAGTGAAACCCGATCCCGAACCGCAAAAGGGTTTTTACTATCGGTCCGACCATTTTGAGTTTGCAAAGGTGGGTGTGCCAGCACTCTATCCCGATTCAGGAGTTGATTACGTCGGCAAGGATGCGAACTACAGTCAGCAAAAGCGTGATGAATACACCAAGAACGACTATCACAAGGTCTCGGATCAGATAAAGCCTGACTGGGATCTGAGTGGCGCGGTGGACGATGCACAGTTGTTGACGAGCATCGGGTATAGCGTCGCGCAGGATGACAAGTATCCGGAATGGAAAGCGGGATCGGAGTTTAAAGCCAAACGCGATCAGATGATGGGGAAGTAGTTAGTTGTCAGCGGCGCGGGAAGAATAATTCGAGGGGCAAAGCGGTCCATAAAAAGGCTCGTGCTGAAGATGGGTTAGCGCGGTTCCCCCCTTTGCACAAAAAGTCCTTTTCTGAGTTCCGGCTCGGCCGCACCCTTGCGGTAAGCCCGCGGCTTACCGAACCTTCATATATTTTGATCGAAGCTATGCCTCAAAGCTAGAACAGTTTAGGCATA